>CAILVZ010000245.1 GCA_903837825.1 Akkermansiaceae bacterium
CATCTGAGGAACGAGCTTCGCGATACGGTGCTTCAGTCCGCCAATCAGGTTTATGATTCGCTAGTGGCGCCAAACGATAATGCCACCGGCCCGATCGCATACCTGAACTCGGTTGAGGCCCATTTTGATTCAATGAAGTCGGACTTGGCCCAAGAGCTTCTGGATAAGGAATGTGAAATCGAATTGCTTAAGCGAAAAATCGGCGCGTATGAATCCCGCATGTCCGCCGCATGGAAAGCCCTCAACCTCTAATTATGAGTTCTCAAATTGAAAACTGGTGTGCCCAGTCTTGGACTTTTTTCGGGCAATTACCGGGAAATGTTGGAAGCGACCTGCGATCTGAATGGCGTGCACACCAAACGACTGAACATCTGACTGTTACATTTTTTGGTGCCTATGACTCTGGAAAAAGCTCACTTCTCAAAAGGTTGCTGGTTGACTCGGGCCATTTGATCCCCGAGGGGCTGACCATTAGCGCGCGCCGTGAAACGTTTGAGATTTGCGAAGTTCAAATCGAAGGACTGACGGTCCGAGATACACCAGGGATAGCCGGCGGAAATCCCATTCATGAGAACGTGGCACTAGAAGCGTTGCCGAAATCGGATGTCATTGTGATGGTCCTTCCACCTCAGACGGTCACGTCCGAAAAGGCACTCCTTCTTTCCATCATCGACGGCAGCCGGTTTGGATGCTCGCCTGGATTTGCGTATGCACCGAGAGGAGTTGTAGTGGTGCTATCTCGAATGGACGAGGCAGGTATTGACCCAAGGGTGAGCCTCGGAGGATACAGGGATTTGATTGATCGAAAGGTTTCCGAATTACGGAATCTGTTAAGGAACCTACCTGAAGAGTTGCTTTCCACCCATGCCGTTTGTGCGGATCCCGGTGGCTTGATTGGCAGCGCAGAGCCCGAGGGAAGGCATGAATATGATGCTGGCCGCGAGTGGGATGGGGTAGACCAGTTTATCGACTTCCTCAAGAGTTTGCCTGCAAGAAAACAAGAGTTCCGCAGGCACTCCGAGGTTCGTTTTTTAGGTTACAAAATGGTGGAAGTGTTGGAGGAGTTGCAGGGAATGGCGGCGGCCCAAAAAGCCTGCGTCAAAGAGTGGCAGCACGAGGCCGCGGCGTCTTGTCTTTCCATTGAACGGTTGAACGCATTCTTAAACTCAGCAAAAGCTGACTTATCAAGGTGCATTGAGGAAGAGATGGCAAGTGCGGCACGTCGCGGAGCGGCAGATCCTAAACAGTTTAAAGGGGAACTTTTAACTAAGTTGGAAAGTGGGTTTCAAAGATGGGCGGATACCCACGAGGCGGAGTTGCAGAAACTCCTGCGTGAGGCGGACCGGGAATCGCAAACGCGTTGGGATCGCCCGTCATTCGAGAACCTGATGAAGTCATTGGAAAGCGACCCTATAAGCACCGATCAAGAGCACCAAACTTCAAGAGAAAGTAGGCGCCGAGCGCCATCTTCTAAAATTGTGAATGCGCTGCACAAAGGATTCAGAGAGCTTCAGGAACTGCGCGTGGGAATGCCCTTAGAGAAGGCCGCAGTGGAGGTGCAG
>CAILVZ010000246.1 GCA_903837825.1 Akkermansiaceae bacterium
AGAATCACCACCATCTATATTTTCTCCAAAATTCACTGATACACCATAAACGAATGGCATATCACTGTGCAATCAAAGTTTTAGAAACCGCTAAGTTGATCGATCACTTTATTGTGAAATCTCAAGGCGAAGGTCACCTGAATTCCCCCGAAGTTCAGGCGCGTACATCGCATCAATCGTAGTAGGTAGAGCCTTGTAAATTCCCGGAGTCTCAGCGCGGATCTCATATCTGATGGCACATTTTCCACGAGGCAACGAGCGAATAAAAAAGTTCACCGCCTGATCCTTTGACTCACGATAGACACTGATGCCATCTCCACTCATGACATAGCCACTTAGCGGATCAATGATTTCGAAACCTGCTGCCTTGGCATCAGAAAATATCAGGTATTCATAATCATTTTTACTTTCAACCACCAATTCGACCTCGACCCGATCCCCCGACATCAGACGATCCCCATCTTTGAGAAGCTCACGATGAAATCGCTCAGCTTGCTGCATCGCAAGTTGTCCGCTGGAATCGGGCACCTGCGCCTCCCCAGCATCAGAAATCATCTTGGAAAGCCTGCGCGTCACCTTCACTTCAAGTCCCGCAGGCCTCAAGCGGTCTTCTTGTGTAAAAACTTCAAGGAATGCATTTCCATACAATGCACCCTTCCCAGATCGCTTCATCTCGATCACGTGCCGTCCTGTCTCAACAAGGTCACCTATCAGCACAACCGAAGCGTTGAGTGCAAATAGGTTTTCTCGCCGGATGGATTCATGTCGCAAGGACTTTCCATCCATAAGTACATCCACCTCCATCACGGGATCATCCTCTCCGCTGGCGAAAAAATAGTCGCCGATTGCCTCAATCGCATACGCGCTTTCACGAGTAGAACTCCACCGACCTCCATGTTTACGCCGATTGACCAAGTATTTAACCAGCCCACGCGCATCAGTACTGCTAGGATTCGTGGCAGAGAGCAACTTGAGATACCATGCATTCGCCTCAGTCTCGCTACCATACCATCGCCACCATGGGTTTGAATTCCCGAGGTCAAGATAGGCAGTTTGATTTTCTGAATCGTGCTTGAGAAACTGCCCGATCAGCCGCACTACCTCGTCGCGCCGAGTAACGTCGCCCTTGCGCACCAACTCCAAACCGACAAGGCACTTCGCATACACGGGAATCTCGATCCGATCCCGATAAAGAAACTCAAGCATTGCTTCCGATTCATGACCCGCTCCTCCTAAGACTTGCCGCACAAACGCGTCCATCGCGTCGCAATTCTCTTTTTCCAGTTTGCTAGAATGTGGCACCGTCTTGCCTGCTCTACGCAACGCCTCACGATTCCCATGCAGCTTCAACGCATCTAGCTGTGACTTCTCATAGGCCACTAACCAATGAACCCCTGACGCTAAAACGGTATCCGGAACCTTTGCGCCGAGGCTTTTCGCAACCCACAACCCATGAACGACCACTGCGGTGGTGTGCGGATAGGAAACTTCGCCGAAGCCCGAGAACCAGCCCCACCCGCCATCCGTGTTCTGCATGCTAGCCAAACGCTCAATTCCCTTTTCGGTCATTCGCTCCATCTCGACCTCATCAAAAACCGGATTGGTCTGCCATTGTTTCCATTCCAAAGCTGCATCGTCTGAGTCACCAAGCTCCTGCGGGTTGAGGCTGGCACGCATCGCCTTGACCTCGGCAAGATTCACCTGGAGGCTCTGGAGCATCTTCCGCGCAATCATCAACGGGACGAATCGGTTCAAGGTTTGCTCGGTGCATCCATTGGGATCACTCGCAAGGTAAGGTATAGTATCGACCACTGCTCCAGCGACCGTTGGTGAAAACCGGATGGTTAACTTTGACAGCTCAGACCTACGCTTCTCGGGAACATCAATCAGCATTTTTGCAGAGGCTTCATTGGGCGGCACCACCCGACTCCAAGCATCTTGGCGCATCATCCCATGGACCTTGACTGGGATCTTGCGCTCTACCACATCACCATCATCCTGGGTCGTGGCCCGCATCCGGATGGTTGCTTCTCCTTCATGCAAAGCACTCACCCGCCAGTCGACACGCATTTCATGATGCGCCTCGATTTGAACTGTTTGCGCCGAACCCGCGATGACCTCCAAGGCCCTACCATCCAAATCGAGTGAGACATTTACCGATTGGGGCGCATCATTCTCATTTTGCACCACGGCGCTAAAAACCGACTCATCACGCTCAACCATGAAGCGAGGCGCTTGTAACCGAACGAATAATTTCTTTGAAGTGATTACTTCCGCTGTTCCTTCTCCAACCCGTGTTCTACTCCCCAACACCCACAAGCGGGCCTTCCATGTCGTAAGGTTGTCAGGAAATTTCAGCGGAATATCCGCACATCCATTCGAGTCAGTCTGAATATTACCCGACCACTTCAGGAGGTCTGCAAATTCCTTACGAACCGCGATGGGCATCGCCGCTGGTGCCTCCACCTGATCTTGCACCTGCATGAGCATCGGCGCCGCCCCCTTGGCCATCTGAGTAGTCGATCGACTGGGTGCAAACGCGCGATTTTCTTTTGACCGCTCAAACCCAAAAACTCCCAGAGATTCCATACCGATCGTGTTAGGCTGGGTGAGGCTACCGCTCGCGATCGGAAGAAAATCGCGAACATTCCGATGATAAAAGTTTTTCCAACCCCAAAAGTTTTCTTGGATTGAACCCACGTTCGAACCACCCGTGATTGCCTCCAGTGACTTATCATATACCGAAAGCGTTGCCGTTCCGACAAACGGCTTACCCTCTGCATCGCGAACAGTGATGCGCAAGGATGATTCTTCTTGGGGTCTTACTTGGGCTTTTGCCGGTTCGAGTACCACGTCGAGCACCTGACTCACTGGCGGTACCAATATCTGCCTCACTGCTGTGTGAACCTTGGCATCATGAACGGTCACGCCCTCAATGAAAAAATTTGGCATATCCCGCTGCTTAACCGGAACCTCAACCTCAAGACTCTTTCCATCCAGCTGGATCCGACGCGCCTCATGCCCATCCACATCGGCTGACTGTTGAAACAACCAGACATGCGCGTTCTCATGATCGGAATTCACGCGCAACTTGGCAACGTCCCCAGATTCATAGGTCGCTTGATCGGCGATGATTTCCAATGCACCAAAATGCCAGTCCTGGGAATTCATCTGACTAGGACCATGAACATTCAAGATCACTCCGCCATCTACACGATCTCCACGATTTGATGTTAGACTCGTGGCAACGCGGTACTGCCCCACGGGCGGTGCGGCAAACCGATGATGAATCTCGCCCTGCACATCCGTGACCACTTGAAAGGAACTCACTTCGTGTTCATCAAGCCTCCCTCCGTCGCCGTTTGATAAGCGAAAAATTGACAACCTTCCCTTTGCGTCAACCACCGGCTTGCCAGAGAGGTTCGCCGCGGAAACCGATACCATCACCTCATCACCCGCACGTGCGTACCCTCGATCAAGCCAAACCACGACCTCGAACGGCTTTCGAGCCGCGATGACTGTACCAGTCCCTCGCTCCTCTCTGCGTGAGGCATCTACCACTCTCGCATCGATGCTGTACTTGGCATCCAAATCGCCATGGATCTGCTTCGACATTGAGGTGTCGATTTCAATCGTCGCTTTACCATCAGGACCAATGGGAACATGGAGATTCGAGACCAGCTCATCAGGAGTCCAACGATCTGGACCCCACCAAGGTGGATTTGGAGGCTTACAACTCCATGATTCCCAACTCGGATGCCACTCGGCCTGACTGCTGTTCCACCATGAACCTAAACCATAGAGCCAGTCCCAACGCCCGCAAGGAAACCATCGATCACCCATGGAACTACGTTTCACAATGACCTCAACCATGGCATTTCTAACAGGTGATCCATGAAAATAATTCGCAACCACTGTTGCCTTAAACTTTTCTCCTAGCTTTACAGGCTCTGATGGCGCCTCAACCTTGACCTCATATTCAGGTTTGCGATATTCTTCTACGCGAAAGCTGACGGAACTTGAGATGCGACTTCCGATCGAAAAAACGGCATTCCAGTTTCCGAGCACCGCATCCTTCGGGATCATCCACTCACTCTCAAGCGCTCCAAGCGCGTCGGTCTTTAGCTTCTCGATCTTGATGACCTCATCCCCACGACCATTCTGAACCACCAAGGTTCCCTGTTTATTTGAAAAAGCCTCTTCGTTCGGCTCGGAGTATCCAACATTGCGGAAAAAAAATTTCACATGAACCGGATCACCCGGTTTGTAAATGGGCCGATCTGATACCGCATAGGTGAGATCACGATTGGCACCGAATTGCCCCGCATCTTGGGCGAAGATGGATTCAAATCCAGAGATGGTAGGGGGGGAGCCATTTCTGCGTGCCACCGCCATCCACTGCATCTCGGGATCGAAATCAGTCACCTTCAAGACCACACGCCCATCGTCATCGGTGACTCGCTTGAATTGTTTGATGCGATTTTCAAACCGACGCCCCTTCGCATTCTTTTGCGCAAGGCCGATGGTCCGAAAACCGAAAAATTCAACTTCAGCCCCCATGATCGGTGCGCCGTCAACTGCATCAGCAAGCCACCACTGCTTAGTACCCTCCCACCCCTTTTCAAGAAGCACGGAGTCGACGATCCAGACAAGTGTGCAAAACGAATTTCCGTTCGGCATGGTCGCCCGGATCCACCATGCCCCTGGCCGATCGATTGGCACCTCTAGATCGGTTCTCGTATCAGCGCTGTGATCTCGCGGAGTTAGCCTTGCGTCCCATTTCGCGGCAATAGATCCAAGGTACTTCGAACTCTGATCCTTAATGAGACGACCCGCGATGGATCCTGGATGCAATCGCTCCCAATCCAAATC
>CAILVZ010000247.1 GCA_903837825.1 Akkermansiaceae bacterium
CGGAAAGCGGAAAGCGGAAAGCGGAAAGCGGAAACTCAGACTCTAAAGTTCAGAACTTTTGCGGCCACTCGGTTTGCTTGCAAAAGGGCACACCAAGTATCGGAGATGGCGCTCGGACTTCGATGGCCTTGCTCCCAGCAAGTAAGTTCTTGTTCTAACGCTTGCAGATGTCCTTGAGTGTCATCTGTTGCAGCCACGCGGCCAGAATTCTGCGATACAAACCAATCAAACGTTGCCATGGAGACCGAGTGTTTCGCCACCACCGAGCAGCCACAACACAAGGCTTCACCCGCAGCGATGCCAAAACTCTCATACGCGGAAGGACTGTAGAAAACTTGTGAATGACGTAGAATCGTTGCGAGTAGATCGCGTCCGACGCGACCCCGCAAGTGCACCCGGTTTTGCTTCTCCTGATGCAGCGATTGATGCCAGTGCTCAAGGTCGGAAGTGATTGTTCCGATGATCTCGATCCGCACGGATGGATCATTTTCTAACAATGCTTGAAGAACCGCCTGCATCAGGAGAGGGCGTTTTTGCAGGTGATCTTGCCAGCGGCCTACGCAGACCACTTGTCGTAATTTGGGCTCAGCGCATTCTCCCAACGCGAAGGTAGGTTCCACCGGGTGAGGCAGCATCTCAACTCGTTTTGCCAATTCTTTGCCACCATAGACTCTGCATAATCGACGATAGTGGCCTGCTGCGGCGGGCGAAACGCAGGCGATCACATCCCCCTGTTTCAAATGATGCGCTCGCAGTGGATCGGTAACCACCAATCCTACGGAGAGTCCTCTAACAAATAATTTCAGAAAAGAAGTCCAGCAGCGCAGGTTCTTGCCGCGGCCCGTCATGATCCACTGTTCCATCAGCCATCCGCGAAAGCCGGCGAGTGGGCTAACCAATCCGCCGTTGTCCTGATTGAGCACGAGAAAAACTCCCGCCTGTCGAATCGCAGCGGCAACTTTCCGGAAGCGAGGGCGACCCCACGCATATAGAACTACGCCGTCGAGGTCTTGGCTTCGCCACCATTCGGAGGATTCCAGATTTGCGTAATCGGTACGGATCAAATCCGTCTCGTCATCGGCACTCGCCTCACCTGGCATCACCGCATGGCTATCAACCCCTAACATCTGTAACCCACGACACATCAATCCACTGTCGCGCGCAAAAAAATCTGCGCCACCGCCAAAGGCAATCGGAGTGCAAGTGAACCAACGCATGGAAAAATAAAACCTGAAAAGTGAACGCGATAAGTCGATGATTTTTGAAGGCGAGGCACGCCGACTGCAGGTTGATTTCCGAAAGTTCACTTCGTGAAAATCACATTGCAATTCGCACCGTAGCGCAGAAGCTTTGGAAAACTTTGGAATAGCCACGAGTCGATTTTTTGGACGGTATCAGACCATTGCCTGAATCGATCCGAAACTCCTTTCATCGGGTAGCCGAGCAGGTTGAACATCTGCACTTCGCAGCTAGAGAATTCAGTTGCCATTTTTTCGAACTGGGAGAGGTAAAGATTGCTCTCATCACCAAGTTCACCTTGGGCCATGCGTACCGCACGGATTGCAGCAACAGCCAAGTTGTGCCCCATGGGCTCGAAGATAAAAACAAACCTGCCACCGGGCTTAAGCACGCGCGAAACTTGTTCCGTCAATCTGGTTAGATCATGAGAGAGGTGGTGAAGCGCAGCCTGTCCCCAAATAAGGTCAAACGATTCTGGCTCATAATTCGACAAGTCAAAAGCATCGCCTGCCACAAAGGAAAGGCCTGGCAGGCGTTGAAGATACGCTTCGACTTCCGGACCACTTGCCGCATAAAGGTCGAGGCCGATCACCTCGGCTTGTGGAAAATTCTCAGCCAAACCGGCCGCGAGTTTGCCAAAACCACCGCAAATCTCCAAAGCGCGTCTCCCGCTGAGATCGATGCGGCACAGCTCGCTGTAGCCCGCGAGAAACAAGGGCCGGTCAGATGGCGGGAACCCACCCACCCCTTGCATCATGGACTCTGCTCGGGGTTCGAAGGAATCAGGATGCGTTAGTTTCAGTGACATGAGATTTTTGTTTCGTTGATGAAGTTAGAGAGTTTGAATGGATCTTTGGTATTCCAATAAAAGAAGCCTCGTGCGTGCTGAAGGTTAGAGCGAAATGATTTTTTTACGAATGGCAATGAATTCACCGACTAAAATGAGAAGTAGAGCGGCGGCAGAAACAATAAATCCAAAACGCCTCAGAGGTGGATGGTAGCGCATGTCAATGACGGTGGGCTTTGCTGGGAAATTGCTCAGATCGAGCAACATGCTGGCATCGGGTGCGCGTTTGACTGGAATCCAAGGCGTGGACGATGTTTGATCTTTATACTCCCAACCGTCGGCTTGGTTTTCAGCGATACGAATCCAGTGCAGAGGGGTGGGGGATTGAATTTCACGACGATTTTCTAGGCGGGTCTTTTCCTCAAGTTTTAAACCGTTAGATCCAAGCTGCCCCTGAAAAAACCGATCTTTCTCATCTTCACTGCGGAAGCCAAGGTATCGTGCCACCGGTGTGGGATTCTCATACAGGGCCATGGCAGGACTCTGCCAGATTCGGTTCCAATCCGCGCCCACCGCAGGGTTTTCTGGGTAGGTGATGAGGTGCGTCACGCCAAAGCGACCAAGAGATTTTGCATCTCGCCTAGGATCGTTCACGCGGATCATGCCGTTGGGCATGATGCTGTCATATCCACCAATGGTTGCAATCCCATAGGGGCTCAGGGTGTTGGCGATGAATGGGGTGACCGCCATGTGATTGCCCGTTTCTTCAATCAAGGTGGTCACTCGACCTTCTTTACCAACGTGCTGAATCAATGCGGTAACTTCTGGGGTAACGGGGTACAGTGGATTTTGGGTTGGCTCCGTAAAAACAACCCATCGATACCCAAATAACGAAACTTCTAGAACGACTGCGAGTGCCACCATCCAGTTCCCGCGCTTGATCAAGCGTTCGTGGGTGGATGCCGTGAGTCGTAACCCAATCAGTGCCATCGCGAACAGCGCGAGTGGAAATATTTGTTGAGGACTCCAGATCAAAAGATCGGCCAGAAACTTGTCTAACCGCCCATGAACCCATTCACGGAAATACCCAAAAGATCCACCTGCCGAACCAACTTTCTGATAGAGAAGTATTTGTACCTCGGCGTGTTTCATTTGCAGAATCACACTGATTGCCGACCAAATCAAAACCCCCAAACTGGTCATCCAAGCAGTGATTTTGAAGATTCGTTTTTTCGTATCTGCCGATGCGGACTCCATGAAGTGAGTGAATGCAAAGATCCCGCCGAGGATGAAAAGAAGGTAAAGTCGCTGATAGAGTAAACGCACCAGTGGTGTGAGAGGTAGAAGAAGTCCTGCGCCCATGAGCAGGCGGGCAAGCATCGGAGTCTGCCTTTTAAAAAGGGCGATGAATGCAATCAAAACGGGCAGGGAGCCGAAGTAGATTACATAGAAAAGTTCACTTTTGAAAAACTTGAGAAGATCGACTGATTCGCAGCGTCCCAGCAGGGAAGGAAAGATTTGCAGTGGATAGGCAGCGAGGTTGAGAAGGGGTTGCAGAATTCCCTCCGGATAGATTCCCATGGAAGATTTTCCATGCATGCCCATGTGTAATCCTAGCCGGTTACTCACTAGAAAAGCATCCACGCATGGCAAGAACATCATGCCGGCGAGGCCTGCTCCCAGAAGCCCCCAGATCGCATAACGACTCAACAATTGGGTCTGTGCCTTCACGGAGGTTCCATGGGTGATGGCCTCCTCACCCCAGATTGCCATCACAGCAAGAACCACGAACGCCGCATGTTGCAAGGTGCCACCGAGAAATGCCATCGCCATGAATACTGGAACCCATCCCCACGATGAGCGCTTGCCTTGCCGGTACCGATCGATGGCCCATAAAATCCAAGGCACCCAGCAGAAAGCGCTCAAGGTCCATCGATGATAGATCCAGACGACGAATTGAGAGTTTGCTGCATAAGCCAGCGCGCCGCAGCATGCCCAAAGAGATCTGATGCTTCGCCCTCTTAAGAATAGCAACATCCCCGCGGCGGCAATGAATACTTGGCCCATGAGCCCGAGATGCCAGGCAGTCCAAAAACTAAACCAGCGATGGAGTTGCATCGTCCAATCATAATAAAGCGCCATCGTATTGGCATACTGGGCCGTGCCGCCGTAGGTTAAACTGCTCCATCCCAGCCAGCCTTCTTTCGCGTAACTCTCGGCGGCGACCATCCGATAGACGAGGTACTGGTCCACCGCATCTGAGACGATGTGGTTCTTTGCTCCGCCTGTCTCAGACACGCCCCGCCATGGCTGCATCATTTCATTGAGCAAATCCAATGGAGCCAAATTTCGCCCACCAAACCACCAAGGCGAAAACCACAGCAATACCACCCCTAGACATGCAAGCAGTGGAAGTAACGATTTTGAATTTTGAATTTTCAAAATTTTAACAAGAAACAGCTTTTCGCCCTCAACGATACTGCCAAGCCACCCAGAGTGCCTTTGCGCCATCTTTCCAATTGATTTTCTTCCCCTCACTGCGCTTGCGAGGGTGATACGAAATCGGCACTTCCTGTATTCGAATGCCGCTATTTAAAATTTTCATGGTGACTTCTGGCTCCCACGAAAAATCTTCTCGCTCAATTTGAATCTTGTCGAGGGCGCTACGATGGAAGCACTTGTAGCAAGTCGGTTCATCGGTCAATTTTGAGCCTGTTAGGAGATTGATCCATTTGGTGACGGTTACCCCACCGAGATAGGCGAGAATATAGGAGTTCGGATGCTTGCCAGTGAGTATTCCGAAGATGCCAGATCTCCCGAGAGCCTTTTCTCCTAAAATCCGTGAGCCGTAAACCGTCTTGGCTGATTCATCTAGGATCGGCTGGATGACTCGGTTGATGTCTTCCGGATCATACTCAAGATCTGCGTCTTGGATGATGATGACCTCTCCGAGCGCGGCACCTAGCCCTGTTCGAACAGCAGCGCCCTTGCCTCGATTTCTTGGGTGCTGAAGGAGTCTCAAATTCTTATTCGGATTTGCAGTGATTAGCTTTTGCACCACTTCATGGGTTTGGTCTGCCGATCCGTCGTCCACAACAATGATTTCTTTGTCGATGCCGTTGATCAGTTGTAGGTCCATGACCTTTTTGAGGAGATCACAGACAAGAAGTTCCTCGTTGTAAACTGGGATGAGAATCGAAAGAAGCATGCGGAGACGAAGTTGTTTTACTTAGTTGAGGGTTGGCATCTTGAGACTACAAGCCGTGAAAAAAGAATGGGAAATGTGATTGGGAACCTAAAAATTTCTGGAAAAGAGCGGCAAATCTAGCAACAGGCTTTATCAAAAGCACATGTGGACGAGATGCGTTGCATTAATGATTCTGCGGTAGGTGCAAAACTACGTTAATTTCCACTTCTTCTCCTCAATTGGCGCCGTGATGCTATTTGCATACCAACGGTCAGGCATAATTACCTGTTGATCGGGCTTGTCACCTAACCAAGCAGCCCACCAAGAATAGGTACTGTTCGCGATGATGTGGTGAGAGGCAAGGCTCATGAGATGAAGATCGTATAGAGGATTTTTACCTGCAGTTCCCGAGTCAATGGTCACCACATCGTCTCCATGAAGCGTTGACCTGCACCACTCAGGGTCGTCCGAGAAAACAAAAAAACGCGCCCCTGGAATGCGAGCGCGCATGGTTTCAATAGAACTTTGATAGTATTCCAAGTCACAGACTTGGAAGCATGGGTGCTGCTGATAATCCCCCCGGCGGACATGAACGGCAATGCTTGTAGGCGAATTCAAGTTTTCGGCAATCGACAGGATTTCAGCCTTGCGAGATTCCTGAGTGTAACTTGCTCTTGAAGAAGAATTTCTCGCGCAGGATGCATGTGCGCCTAGCAAAATGAGTTCTTTCAACTCGGCTCGCAACTCGTCGGCAATGGATTGGAAATACAGCGGCGATTGAAAATACCCAAAAAGGGAACAGTCTGCAGGACTTGAGAGATAGCGAGGATCAAATGACTGGTTTCCACTGGGTTCTTTGATGAAAGGGAATCTGCGATGCTCCCAGAAATGTTTGCCCGTCAAGTTGCGCAGCGCACGAGACCCAAGAGAAAACGGGCGGATGACTTTCGCTTGAATAGGTAACCGTAGAAAGTGGGAGACTTCAGCCCAGCCCTCCGCATTGAACCAGGATGCGTCTAGAACCAAAGGAACCCCATGCTGACGAGCCAACACACGACCGAGCGCGTATTGAAATAAGTTGTTACCGGTACGGCCCAGTAGGACGATTCGAATCACTGATTGAGATTAGATAATGGATTTAAAAGGATTCTGCCTTCATCGCTGATGAAGAAGAATCATTTACATTTTCCTCGCCACAACAATGCCGACACCCGATTGACAGCCATAGTTCTCGCCTACAGTGTGCCCACGCCAATCGACCGACTCATTTACCTGATCCTGATCATCGATAATGGCAAACTTCACGATCTCCCAACCTTCAGAGAACCAATTTAGCACCGTATCAACAGCGAAGATGCGGTGGGCATTAAATTCGACACGCTGTGTCCCGATCGGAGTCGAAAGATAAAATAATCCACCTCGTTTGACCATACGTTTCATTTGGATCAATCCCTTCAGGTGACCGGCCGCGTCGATCGGATCACCATAGCGCCCTAGGCCGAAGTGCTCGATCGTGTGGAGACACGACAGCGAATCGGTGGATTCGATCCACTGCAGTGGTAGTTCATCCATGAGGTCGATTTGATGAAAGCTCACGTTGCGGACCGGTCGTGGTTGCGGACGGATATCAATAACCTCCACCTCACGGAATACGGACAAGCTGCCGATGAAACCATCCAGCCTTGAGCCCACATCCAGATGGCGGTTGGGCTTCGCGCCGTGAATCCATTGCGCCACCAACTGGTCCTGATAGAAGTATGCTCCAAGTGATCCAGATGATTCGACCCACTCCGTGAGGATCGGCAGTTCGCGGCCCCATGGCAGAGCATCAGCACCCGGCATTTTCCTGAAACTGGCCCGTTCCGTTGCATATCGCCTCCAACCCGTTAGGGAGGAGCGGATTCTACGGGGATGAATTCCCGAATTGCGTAAAATGGCTCGAAGCATCGGTGGGTAAAGCGGAAATTTGAAAAGTAGAAAGCTAAAATGGAAGAAGGGGAAGATGTGTTTGAGATGCAACCGATTTTTGGACCGTTTTTGCTTAGTTAAGAGAAAGTTTTTTGCCTCGAATTGGGACATGGGGCTCCCGGTACTAATGAGTTCAACCGCCTGAGCTTTAAACTCGGCGGTTAGGTGTCTTCTTTTTCGTTTCATCGGTCTGATTTCGGGGTAATTTGCCCCTCTCAGACCAGCAAAAGTTTCAATAAGCTGCTGGCTCCGTTTTGCGGGACCACTTCACATCTTACCCCATATTACGAATTTTAATTTTACCCCCAAGCGCTCTCTGAAGATCTCCTCTTCATTTCAGCTTTCTGCTTTCCAAATTTCAGAGTTACCTCTCAAAGCTCCCTGCCGCCACACGGCGGAATGCATCGATCATTCTCTCCACCACCTTCTCGGCGGCATAGGTTTCCCTTAGCTTCAGTCCGCATTGTTTGACTTCTTCAGGGCTCATAGTCATGACTTCGTCGAGGGCGGAGAAAAGCGATGCGGCATCGTCTAGGTTAAAGCCGCCTTTTGCGGTCGCAGGTCTTAGCACTTCCTCTACCGAAGTGCCTTTCACATAGCACACTGGCGTTCCTAGGTAGTAGGCTTCTAATGCCGGCAGTCCGAAGCCTTCGATCTCGGAGGGCAGGATCAGCACTCGTGCTTGGCGATAGGCATCCTCCAGCGCCGACTCTTTTAGAAACGGTTGACCGACGATTCGTTGCGCGCTGGTGAGCAAATGGGCTACCTCGGATGGCACCGTCCCAATCAAATGCAGGGTCGGCAACGCATCACCGCGCATCTCGGCCTCATGCCACCACTGGATCAAATGCGCCGTTCGTTTGTGGGGTTCGCGCGATGCCAAGTGAATCACGTAATCTTCTTTTGTCACCTCGGTGGGTTGCGGAAGGGACTCATAGAGGCATGGCTCATAGGTCACGCGGATCTCTTTTTTGGGGATTCCATGGCGCTCCATGAATGTTCGAATCTGGGTCTTGGCGGATTCTGAAACGGTTAGAATGCAGGTTGCATGTCGCAGGGTGTATTTGAGCATTGAAGCCCAATAACGGTATTCCATCTTGGTCCGCCACTTCGGATAAACATCACTGTAATATTGGATGATGGTATCGTGGATTGTCACTACCGATGGCGAACAAAGCCAATGCAACCGCGGTAAAAAACCCTTCGGGAAATAATAACCATCAGGAGTTTGACCCTTACGAAAAAGTGGGTGCAAGTTATCGGTTAAAATGCGTCGCAGTGCCCCACGGGTATTCCATGGCAACACCGCCGCCTTGGTGAACCCAAGCATTTGAATTGATGACTCGGAAGAAACGCCAGTGAGGTGGAGGTCTTGCGAGCGATCCAGTGCTTGCAGCATCACTTCGGTCATGCGAGAGATCCCCAAACTACGCCCCAGTTTTGGATTCTGATCTGCAAGGTAGACTGAGATGGTGACTTTGGATGTGGACAGGGCCGGACCTAAGATCGCCCGATTGCGATCATTCTCGCCGTCGTCTTTCACGTGGGTGACCCAACGCTCACCGACTTTGGCTTCTCGCGGAACGCGCGATCTGGCTCGCAAGTCAAAAATTTGAATTCTAACAGTTCGGTTCCAGTAGGCACCCGCAAAAAACTTTCGCAATCGGTGCGCACCACTCCAGATCAAGCGTTGTGCCGCCTGCGATCTTCCCAGCCGACTGCGCCACGCAAGGTTCTCATCACGTGCCAAGGGGCTTTGGCCTAAATTTTCCCCGGTTTGAGTGAAGACCGCCAGAGGTTGGTTCAAGACTCCCGCTTTGAATCCGGCGCTTAAAAGTGCATCGATCCACACCCCATCCGCTATGGCGCGGTACTGGGTGTCGACTAGAAATCCCTGATCAATCACTTTTTTACGGACAAAGGTTGCCGCCGAATAAGTCGGCAGGAAGCAAGTGCGGATGTGCCCCTGCAGCGGCTTGACGGCCTTCCGATAGGCGAGGGGGATGCCTTCCGGGGTGATCAGTACCACGTCGCCAAAAAGGATATCGATGTCAGGATTTTTCTCGAACCACGCTTTCACCTGAGCGAGGGCCCCAGGTAAATACTGCTCGTCACAGTTCAGCCAGGCGAGGAATGCCCCTTGCGCTCTTCGGAAACCGCGATTGATGGCGTCATACATGCCTTCATCTTTTTCGCTAACGCATGAAGCAAAGTTTTGGCTCGCAGCCCATTGGTCAAATTCATCGCCGGAACAACCGTCGTGAACTAGGTGTTCCACCACGAATCCACCACCTTGGTCGGCGACGCTAGCTGCACACCTTGTTAGATAAGGAATTTGCCGAAAGCTCGCGGTGACAATCGAAAAGTCCACTTGCTGGTCGGGTGCATCAGTCGGCTGTAGGGCGCGACCTATCCCGCGCCGCGACATCACCACGCCAGCAATTTTATCAAAATCTTCTAACCAGTCTGAGTTGCGCGAATGTTTGCCCATCCATGCGAAGCCCTCGATGCCACGACGACTGGCCTCAGCAGGAGCCTGAAGAACGTCCAAGACACAGTCTGCTAGAGCACGGCTGTTGCTAGGCGGATAGAGCCAGCCAGTCTGTCCATCGATCACGGTCTCCATCAGTCCACCCGATTGAGCTGCAATGACGGGACGCTGGTATTGATAAGCTTCATAAACCACCAGTCCTAAAGGTTCCCACCACTCAGAGGTGACCAGCATCGCCGCACAGCCTTGAAGCAACCGCTTTTTCTCATCTCCTGATACAAAGCCTTTAAAGTCGATCCGGTCGGATTCCCGAATTTCAGTGCTCAGCCACTCAGCCGCTGGACCATCGCCACCAATGACGAGCCGCGCGTCTGGGTGTTCCGCCGCAACCCACCGCCAGGCTTCAACCAGTACCCGGATACCTTTGGCTTCGGTGATTCTGCCTAAAAAAAGAAAATATGGAACCGGCGATGCACTTGGTGCACTTGGTGCACTTGGTGCACTTGGTGCACTTGGTGCACTTGGCATTTCCCACGAATGCCTCAGTAGAAAGACCTTCTCGGCAGGCACACCCGCTTTCACGAACACGTCGCGCATGAATCCCGAGATCGCCAGCCAACCATCAAACTTCCGATAGATCCCAGCAGCGTGCATGGTCCATATCACAAGAGCATAGAGCGCCGTTTTGAGTCGCGAATTTTGCCAGGATCCTGCCAAGATCTCAGGCAAAAAGTTTTTCCTGAGGCCTGCCGTTTCGAGGCGTTCATTTGCCCACAAATAGCCATTGACCGAAAAGGGTCGGAAATTGTGAATGTAATGCAATACGGGAATGCCGCTGCGGATCGCCGCCCAATAAACCCCAATCGAGCCCACGGGAAAGATGTTGTGCATCAGAATCACGTCCGGGTTACAGGCTTTCAGTTGCAATTTGAACCGTTTGACCGCCGGAGGATTGTAGAAAATCCGCAGGGCTTGGGTGAGGCGATCGATGACATCGCGTTCGTTCATCCATGAGATGCTGTCAAAATAGCAATGAAAAACTCGGTGCCGAGTGCTAATCACGTTTGAAACCCTCTCTACCGAAAGTTCCTCGCCACCTTTTTCTTGGTAACGGTTAAATACTTGAAGAACATTCATTCGCAGAGGGGGGGATTAGGTTTTTTAAAATTATTTAGATTTACGCCTTAAGATCCTCTTTTTGAATTTAACAAGGTCACCGCAGCCCCTGAAAATATCGAAAGAGTAGAACTTGCGGTTTAACCGACGAGCGAGACGTGTCAGCGGTTCAAAGCGGCTTAAAAAGATGTCGGTGACTCCAGGGTGAAAACCGCCGTCAGCAACTTGTTATTTCCTACCCCAGAAATGACAGGTTTTCCATACAACCGGATCTCCTTTTCGTGTCTTAAGATAAACTCGTCATCAGAGGCGACCGATTGCTGCATCCAATCATGACAGATGCGGATCGCATTGCCAGGAGAATACTGCCCCATGAAAACGTCCGAAAAATGATGGCCGATCAGAGGCTGGTAGCTATCTTTGACTAAGTTTAAAAGCTCCTCACTCGCGGCCATGATTGTGCCATTGGCGTCAGTGGCAACCACCAGTGCAGGAAGTCGTTCAATGATTCGAACGGTCGTATCCAACAATTCCTGCGATTTTTCCCTAGATCCAGCGAAAAGTGCCGCCAATGCACCGCCTAGAATAAATGACATCGTGCGTAGATAGAACATGCTAGTTGACTGATCTCGCAAGCTCATTACGACGCATACGAGTAGGATCATGTGTAGTACAAAAATAACGCGTTTCGGCTGATAAAACGCATGAATCATTAACCAGCTCAACGAAAAGAGAGGGGTCACAGAAAGGTTATTCACGAGGTTATCGAACGATAGGGAAACGAACCCGAAAATAAGGGTGAAAATAAATATTAAATAAGGTGATTTTTTCATGTGAACTGAATGTTTTAAATCAATCGTATCTTGTTACCAGTAACTTACCTAAGCTGGGGCGGTGGAATGCTCCCCAAAAACTGGTCCATGAGTTATGAGA
>CAILVZ010000248.1 GCA_903837825.1 Akkermansiaceae bacterium
CCCAAACCTCACAGTGAAAAAGATTCCCAAAGCCGTCCTCGGCCGGTGCGAGTGGGGTAAGGATGATTACAGTCTCAAAGTCGAGAACCTGCCCAAAGCTCCGCCCAAAGTTAGTCAGGGAACGCTCTTTAATGATGGAGGTGACTCATGAATCGCAATGTGAATGCCATCGCCGGACGACTGAGTCTCCGGCCACCGCAGCGTCAATCACTGGAAACGCTCCACCGCATTGCTGAAATTGCCCCGCCGAAAAAGTCTCGTGACCGCGACGCATTACTAGCAGCCATCCGCAGCGAGTTTCCCACAGTCACCGATTTCGATCGGGATTTCGTTTCACTCTGCTTCGCGCTTGCGACAGGTGTGGGCAAGACTCGGCTGATGGGCGCCTTCATCGCCTATCTCCACCTCGAGCACGGGATCAACAACTTCTTTGTGATGGCTCCAAACCTGACCATCTACAAAAAGTTGATCGATGATTTCACGCCAAACACACGCAAGTATGTCTTCAAGGGTATTTCGGAGTTTGCCACTGACCCGCCCGAGATCATCACGGGTGACGATTACGAAGCCAAAGCCGGCTCGCTGTTTGACCAGTTGCTGCGTTGCAAGATCAACATCTTCAACATCAGCAAGATCAACACTGAGGTTCGCGGCGGGAATTCACCGCGGATCAAACGACTGAGTGAATACATCGGCGAGAGCTACTTCGAATATTTGGCGGCTCTTCCGGATTTGGTGTTGATTATGGACGAAAGTCACCGTTATCGGGCCAGCGCTGGCGTTCGTGCGATCAATGAATTGAAGCCCGTTCTTGGGTTGGAGTTGACTGCCACGCCATATACGGGAACCACCACTCAGAACCGGGTATTCTTCAAGAATGTGGTGGTGGATTACCCTCTCGGCAAAGCCATGGCAGATGGGTTTGTGAAAGAACCCGCGGTGGTAACAAGGCAAGACTTCGACCCTAGGGGCATGTCGCAGGAAGCGATCGAGCAATTGAAACTCGAGGACGGCGTGCGCATGCATGAGCAGACCAAGGTGCTCCTGGAGACCTACGCCCGCGAAACCGGGGCCGCCATCGTGAAGCCGTTTATTCTCGTGGTCTGCCAGGATACCGCCCACGCGGATGAGGTTCAGAAACAAGTCCAGTCCGATACATTTTTTGAAGGTCGCTATAAGTCCAAGGTGATCACTGTCCACTCCAACCAATCTGGCGACATCGAAGATGCCTCGTTGGCGCGGCTGCTCAATGTCGAAAGCCCCGATGAACCCACCGAAATTGTCATCCACGTCAACAAGCTCGGAGAAGGTTGGGACGTCACCAACCTATACACCATTGTCCCCTTGCGGGCGGCTGCCGCGCCTCGGCTGATAGAACAAACTATGGGCCGCGGCCTGCGTTTGCCCTACGGGAAACGCACTGGTGTGGCGGCGGTAGACCGCCTGAGCATCATTGCACACGATAAGTTTCAGGAAATCATTGATGAAGCCAGCCGGTCCGGCTCGGCCATCAAAATGCAGCAGGTTATTCTGACCGCTGGCGAACTAGCGATCAAGACGGTCACGGTCGTGTCGGCGTCAAACCTTACAGCGAAATTAGGTCTGCCACCGGCAGAGCAGACCGCTAGCACCCAAGATGCTGGC
>CAILVZ010000249.1 GCA_903837825.1 Akkermansiaceae bacterium
GAATTCGTTATTTGCCGCTGGTCTCAACGATAACGCCGCGATGAGCTGGAGTTTTAAATCATGGAGCTTCGCACTCGACCAGGTGATCGTCGCGGCCAATGGAGACCTGGTCGTTCCCTTCGGGGAATTTGGGGTAGATCGCTTCCGTCGCTGAGTGAGCTGCCCTAAACTTCACAAACGTGTTGCTGACAGCGCAATGCTGATTTGGTCATTTTGTGGCAGGAGGCACGAGCGGCCTGTATTGGCTAGGGCTAGCCCTGATCTACAGATGGAGCTTGAATGTTCGGGTTTTTTGGCCTACCTCGGGGTCGTATGGATCCAATGCACCCTTACCAGCTCTTGCCGCTTTTCACCACCGGCTTGGTGCTGGCCATTTGGCTGATCGGCCTTCACGCGTTGATGCTGGTGAAACCAGCTGCCGTGAAAGCATTTCTTCAGCAATTCCCGCGCAACGTCACGATCGGCCAGGTTTTGCTGGGAATTGGCCTCGGATGGTTTTGGCTTCTCATCGCCCCGACGGGCCTTGGCAAGTTGAGTGCCTTGGCGATGGATCTCGGTGAGTTCAACAATGCCAAGGGACTTCTTCGCATCTTGGTCCCCGTCTCGCTGGTGCTGGTGAGCATGAGCATTCGGGATTTTCTGGCTGTTCGCGCCCTCGGAATCCTTGGGCTGATGGTCGCGGCACCCCTGCTTGGGGCGGCCTTTTTGAAGGAGCCTTCCTCGCGCTTGCTCGTCCCGATTTTCGCTTACGCGATGCTGACGGCTTCGTTGTTTTGTGTCGGGATGCCCTATCTATTCCGCGACGCAGTTCAGTGGGTGACGGCTGAGCCGAAACGCTGGACCTGGTGTGCGCTCGCTGGCCTCGGGTACGGGATCGCGACACTCATCTGCGCGCTCGCATTCTGGCGGGGCTACTGAATGTCCTCGCCATGGGGGATGCCGCACCACGCAGGCATCCGCGCGGTGTGTTCTCAAGTCCTTAGTAAACCGGGGCGCCTGAGCTTTCGCTGCTCGTGGAGCCTCCCGTGGCCTTGTTCGCCGAACTCTCAAGGCTTTCACCACCCATCCGCATGTCACGGCCGAGGCCGATCATCGTGTTGCATGAAGTGAAAAGCACGGATGCCGCAGCGATCGAAATCAATAGAGTAATTTTCATCGGCATTTTTGATAAGCCAATTCCCCAGCACTGCAAGCGCATATTATCAAGTTGTCTTAAATTTCATCTATCAGTACCGCATGACGCGCGAGAGGAAGCGTTGGCAGACCGCGGACTTGGGCGAATCAAACAACTCGCCCGGCGGCGAAATCTCGGCAATTTTTCCTGCGGCGACGAAGGCCACCTGGTTGGCCACCGCGCGCGCAAACCCCATCTCATGGGTGCTGAGAATGATGTCTTGGCCTGCCTCAGAAAGCTCCTGAATGAGCTCCAAGACCTCTGCCGTCATTTCTGGATCGAGGGCCGACGTTGGCTCGTCGAGAAACAAAATCTCTGGCGGACGCGCCACCGCACGAGCAATACCGACACGTTGTTGCTGCCCACCTGAGAGCTGTGAGGGCAATTTGTCCGCATGCTCCAGCAGGTTAAAGCGTGCCAATGCGTGTTCTGTCATCGCGGTGGCTTCGGCCCGCGAAAAACCATGCACCTTCTCTAACGGCAATTCGATGTTCCGCCGTGCTGTGAGATGCGGAAATAAGTTGAACTGCTGAAATAAAAATCCATTTTTCCGACGATACACTTGAAGCGCATGCAAATCGGTTAGAGCGGGTTGGTCGTTGATGGCGATTTTGCCGCTATCGGCGATTTCCAAGCCGCCTAACACCCGCAACAAGGTGCTTTTCCCACCACCGGATGGGCCGATGAGGACCAACACCCGCGATGACTCGACCGCCAACGAGAGCGCATCGAGCGCCCGCGTCTTGCCATAACATTTCGTTAGCTCGGCAACTTCAAGTTTCATGACGGAAGCGTTTCTCCAGCCAGTGCGACAACCACGCGACAGGAAGTGTTAGAACTAAATAACCCACTGCAAGCGGCACATAACCCTCCAGTCCGGCGTATGAACGAGAGATAAAATTTTTGGTGTTATAGAAATACTCCGCCACGCCGATCACGTTGAGTAGCGACGAGTCTTTGATAAGCGAGACAAATAAGCCCGCCATCGCTGGCAGGACACGGCGCAAGGCTTGGGGGAAAATCACATAGCGATAGACTTGGATCGGACTGAAACCGACGGCCCGCGCGGATTCCCACTGGGTTCTCGGGATGCTCTCCACCCCGCCTCGCAGGATTTCCCCGAGATACGCGCCCTCAAATACCGAAAGAAGAAGTACGCCGATGATGAATTTATCATCCAGCCCTCGATCCCCAAGCGTTCGGGAAAACAACGGTGCGAAAATCACGAAATATCCGAACAACAAATGCACCAACAAAGGGGTATCACGCACAAACTCAAGGAAGGCGCGGCAGGTCCAACGCACCACCACCAGCGGGGAACGTTGCCCAAACATGAACAGCAACCCAAAGAACGTGCTACCCAGCAATGCCATCAAGGAAATCCGCAAGGTCATCCACCACCCACGAAACAGCGTTTCACGGTAGTTCCATGCCTTCGACCAATCCGTCTGGCTTCCTAACAACGCGAACACCGTCGTACAAAGCCAGCTGAAGCCAAGCACGAGGGCGATGGCGACGATGGCATTGGCAATCCGGTGGTGGCGTGACATTGCGGCAACTCTATCTGAGAATGAATGGAACTCCTGCAGCCTCGAGAAACTTTTTCTCATCCTTCAGGTAGCGCTCGCCAAGTTTGCTAAAACCATCCTGTTTGCGGAAGTCATCGACGAACGCATTCACCTGAGAGAGCAACGCCTCATGGCCTTTGGCAATTCCAACGGCCCACGACTCCTCGACGAATGGTTTTAATAACCCGCGCGTCGTGGTTTTGTTTTCGGCCGCATATTTGTAAATGCTCAGTTGATCATAGATGAAGGCATCCGCCCGCCCTTGCGCGACTTCTAACACACATGCGGTTTGATCTTCGAACACCACCCGCTTGGCATTTGGCAAATGATGGATCGCCCATGTTTCGCCAGTGGTCGCGGCCTTGGCGGTGATCGTCCGCCCTGAGTGATTGAGGTCCTCGATGGATTGGATCTCGGAGTCTTTGCTCACGAGCAAGGCAAGACCGGTGAATGCATAAGGGTTTGAGAAGTCAATCGACTCACGCCGCTCATCGGTGGCGGTCATTGATGACAGGATCAAATCGATGTTGCCGGTCTTCAACGCAGGCACGAGGCCGGAGAAATCCATGGGCACCACTTGCAGTGTGCGCCCGAGATGCGTCGCAAGTGCTTCCGCCAAGCGAACGCTGACACCATCGGGCCGACCCGAGGCGTCCTGCATTTCAAACGGCGGGTAGCTTAGATCCATGCCCACTCGCAAGACTGGACCGTTGGCCGTGGATGAGGATTTTTCACTGCAACCCATCGTACCGAGCAAGACCACGGCAAGAGCGAGAAAATGGCGGCGGTGAATCATGGCGGAATGATAAACAGAAATTACGCGGGCGGAAGCACGGTTTTAATATCCTACGGATTCAACATCATGGATCCAGCAGTGCTCGCACGGTGGCAGCGTCGAGGCGGTTGGAAATGTCAGCATCGGCTAGAATGCCGGCAGCGAGCTTGCCCTTTTCTTGTTGGAGCCTGTGGATGCGCTCCTCCACGGTGTCTTGGCAGAGCAATTTGTGAACGAACACCGGTTTGTCTTGGCCGATCCGGTAAGCACGATCCG
Source organism: Akkermansiaceae bacterium (assembly GCA_903837825.1). GTDB lineage: Bacteria > Verrucomicrobiota > Verrucomicrobiia > Verrucomicrobiales > Akkermansiaceae > Luteolibacter. The sequence continues at coordinate 3,794 of CAILVZ010000249.1, forward strand.
TCGCCTGCGCTTCAGCCGCTGGGTTCCACCATGGATCGTAGTGGATGACGGTATCCGCAGCGGTTAGATTGAGGCCTGTGCCTCCCGCCTTGAGCGAGATGAGGAATAAGGGCACCTTGCCGGTTTGAAAGTCCTCGACGAGTTTGCCACGATCTTTTGAAGATCCTGTTAGTTTCAGATAGTGGATCTTTTGGTTAATGAGATGCGCCTCGATGAGCTCGAGCATGGTGGTGAATTGCGAAAATAGCAAAATCCTTCGACCGCTTTCGATCAGCACATCTAATAGCTCGGTGAGAAAATCGAGTTTTGCCGACTCGAACACCTCGTTTGCGTAGTCCTCCGGGAGCAGGCGGGGATGACAGCAAATCTGGCGCAGCTTGAGCAGTGCGTCGAGGAAGACGATCTGTGATTGTTCGATGCCGCGTGCGGCGATCGCTTGACGGACGCGTTTGTCCATGGTGGCGCGCACGGTTTCGTAGAGGTCTTTCTGGCCGGTGTTGAGTTCGATGAGATGGACGATCTCGGTTTTTGGCGGGAGTTCTTTGGCGACTTGGTCCTTGGTGCGGCGCAGGATGAGCGGACCGACGCGTTGTTTCAGCAGCGCGTTGCGTTCGGCATCGCCATCTTTTTCGATCGGGGTGCGGAAGCGTTTGGTGAAGGCGTCCTCAGTGCCAAGGAAGCCTGGGACAAGGAAATTCATGAGACTCCAAAGTTCGCCGAGGTGGTTCTCGATTGGCGTGCCTGACAGGCAGAGTCGCTGGCGCGCATCCAGTTTGCACGCAGCCTGCGCCATTTTTGAGCGAGGGTTTTTGATGTATTGCGCTTCGTCGAGCACCACGAGGTGGAAGGGAATCTCCGCAAGCTTATCGATGTCGCGTTGGAGTAGAGCAAACGAGGTGAGGACCAGATCGGCGTGGGGAATCGAGCGGAAGTATTTTTTCCGGTCAGGTCCGTTGAGCACCAATACGCGAAGCTCGGGGGTGAATCGAAGTGCTTCAGCGCGCCAGTTTGGGATCACTGAAGTAGGTGCAACTACGAGCACCGGCAGACCGCGCGAGTGGCCAGATTTTTTCTCGGTGAGAATGTGCGCGAGTGTCTGGAGAGTCTTGCCCAAGCCCATGTCGTCGGCAAGGATCCCGTGAAGCCCGTGTCGGGCGAGAAATTGCATCCAGTGGAATCCTGCGAGTTGATAGTCACGCAAGGTCGCCTGCAATCCGCTTGCCGTCGGGACGGGATCGATGCCCGAGAAGTCTTGAAGCTTTGCCGCAAGCTTCAAGAGGTCGGGCGGAGTGTCGAGCCCGAGGCCGCCCAAGCCCGCGAGGGCAGCGGCATCGAGCGCATGGAGGCGCGCCCGATCGGGGAATTTCGGATCAATGAGTGCCGCGAGATGATGGAGGATTTTTCGAACCCGTCCGATGGGGAGCTTTAGCGCATCGCCGTCGGGCAGCGGTGCATAAATGTGGCCGCTGTCCGGGCGGTCCAGTGTTTCTTGGAGAAAGTCATTTTCTAACAACCCTGCAAGGATCGGAAGCAAATCGTAGCGCTGACCCGCCACGTCGAAGCCGACGGAAAGGCTAAACCATCCACCGTCCGTTGGCTCGAGCGAGCTCTGCCAGTCTGCGGGATTCGCATCATGGACGCGGTGGCCAACGTCATCCGCGATGGTAACCACCCACCCGAGCGCTTCGAGACGGCCGACCCATTCGCCGCGGAATTGGTGCCAAAAGGCATCAGTTGGGATGCGGCTGGGGTCGGGGAACCAGCGGTCTGGAGCTTGTTCGCGGTGGCCATCGCGCGACTTCAGGTTGAGCATGAACTTCCATGCGGAGTTCGATTGCAGCGATGAAAGGCCAGTGTCGCGAAGCTGCTGGGTGGCGGTACCTTCGGCTCCTGCTTGGTGTTGGAGGATGGCAGCTTGGCCATCGGGGCCGGTGATTTCGCTCACCCATTCCGGCGCGGTTGCCCTCAACGAACTACGATACTTCCCGTAGATCACCGAGGCTTCGGCGGAGATGAGGAAATTCGTATCGGGTTGTCCAAGCGATTGCAGTAGCAAGCGCGTCACTCGATCCGCTGGGGCGCGGGTGACATGCAATGCGAACCGAGGGTCGAAGCGTACTCGCGGCAATTCACGCGTTGGCGCATGGGGCGTCTTTTTTAGATCTGTTAGGGCGGCGGTGATAGCTCCTGCTACTGTGTTTCCTTGCAGCCTCGAGGCATCGCGTTCCTTGGCGGCGCGCATCAACAATGCCGCCGAGTGATGACAAAAGCTGCTGATCTCGCATGAACAAAACGTTTCAAAATCCCACGCCGCCCCAGCTTTCCAAATGTTCACTTCCGCCTCATCCTTGGCGACCAGACCTAACAGGTTCCATGAATCGATGGTGGGTGCTTCGATTCGCAATTCGCGCACCTTGCTGACCAATGAGTTTGCGGCCGCGAGGATTTCATCGTCAAAACGATCTTTCCACCGCGAGTCGCGGAGAAACGACGGGATGTCAGCGGCCTCGGTCACTGGTGGCGATTTCTAACGATTCAGCCAGAGCGTCTTGAGCGCCTCGGCGCGAGTCAGGGCGGATTCGAGCGATGATCCGAGGATGTTGGCGTGTCCCATTTTGCGGCGTCCGCGTCCATGGCGTTTGCCGTAGAGGTGGAGGATCGCCTCGCCGTCTTGGAAGAGCGGTAGCCAATCGGGCGGAGTCGTTTCATCCTGCCAGAAGTCGCCTAACAGATTGAGCATCACCACGGGCGTGAGCAAGCGCGTCGAGCCGAGCGGCAGGCCAATCACCGCGCGCAGTTGCTGTTCGAATTGCGAGGTGACGCAAGCGTCCAGCGTGTGGTGGCCCGAGTTGTGGGGGCGTGGGGCGATCTCGTTGACGAGCAGCGAACCATCCGGTTTAAGGAAAAATTCGACTCCGAGAATTCCCTGGTAATCGAGCGCTTCTGCGACGCGGCGAGCAATGGCAGCCGCCTGGGTGGCGACGTTCGGTGCGATCCGTGCGGGGACGATCGAAACGTCGAGGATGTGGTGGCGGTGACGATTTTCTGCGGGGTCGTAGGTGACCGTGACGCCGTCTGCCCCGCGTGCGACCATGACTGAAATTTCCTTTTCAAATGGCACCCACGCTTCAAGCACCGCGCGTGGGGCGTCGAAGCTTGCCCAAATTTCCACGGGATTCTCGCCGCCATCGAGCTTGATCTGGCCCTTGCCATCGTAACCAAAGTCTGCGGTCTTGAGGACTCCTGGGCCAGCGAGCTCCTCCATCGCGGAGGCAAGGTCGGCCGCGCTGGAGATCAACGCAAACCCGGTGTGGGGGATGCCGTGCGTTTTAAGAAAATTTTTCTCCCGCTCGCGGTTTTGGCAGATCGAGATCGCCGCGGGTGATGGATGCAAGGGTGTGCATTGCGCGACCGCCTCGAGGGTCTCGCGCGGGATGTTCTCAAACTCAACGGTCGCCACCGTGATGCGGCTGCAGAAGTCCTTGAGGGCCGCCGGATCATCAAAGGGAAGGTCGATGACTTCATCTGCAACTTCGACGGCGGGCGCTTCCAGCCCACCGGTCCAGATCACGGTTCGCACGCCCATCCGCCGTGCGGCAAGGGCGATCATGCGGCCGAGTTGACCGCCACCGATGACGCCTACGATGCAATGGGGCGCGTGAAGAGGACGTGAGGAAGCCATGAAATCAGTCAATGGGATCGAGCGGAGGCAATGCGGCGGACTTGACGGCTTCGTTCTGGTTTTTGCGAAATGTGGCGAGTTTTGCGGCGAGAGTGGCGTCATGGTTGGCCAGCATTGCGATGGCGAACAGCGCGGCGTTGGTGGCCCCGGCCTTGCCGATGGCGAAGGTGGCGGTGGGAATTCCTGCAGGCATTTGCACGATGGAAAGCAGGGAATCTACGCCTTGAAGCGCCTTCGATTCCACTGGCACTCCGAGCACTGGCAGGTCGGTGATGGCGGCGGTCATGCCCGGCAGGTGGGCGGCGCCCCCAGCGCCGGCGATGATGCATTGCAGGCCTCGGCTTCGGGCGTTGCCGGCGTAGGAAACCAATTTGTCGGGCGTGCGGTGTGCGCTGACCACCTCGGCTTCCCACGCGACGCCGAAGTCACGGAGGGTGCGGGCTGCGTGCTCCATGGTTGGCCAGTCGGAGGTGCTTCCCATGATGATTCCTACCGTAGGTGCTGCATTCATGGGGTGAGCGTGGCGGACAGAGCGCGGTGCGTCAATACGCAGCTGGTATTCCAAGGGATTGGCAAGCCATTGAAATCGTGCGAGAATGGTCGCATGACGCTCAAGCCGCTTGGTGATTCGGCATGGTTGGTGGAATTCTCGGGGGGTTCCTCGCTGGCAAGAATCATGGGGCTGGTCGCTGCGTTGGAAAATGATCGACCACTAGGGGTCCTCGACGTTGTCCCATCATTCGACTCGGTCGCCGTTCATTTCGGCGATGCGGACGGGCGGGAAATCCTCGATTGGATCGAATCGGTGGTGGTTTCTAACAAAGAAATCGATGGGAAGGAGGTCAGAATCCCCGTGGTTTATGGGGGTGAATGTGGGCCGGATCTCACCGAAGTGGCGGATCAGATCGGGATGTCGGAAGACGAGGTGATCCACTTGCATAGCGAAGCGGTTTACACGGTGGCTGCGGTGGGGTTTTCTCCCGGATTTCCTTATCTAACAGGACTGCCCGATGCCCTTAAGGTGCCACGGCGGGCGACGCCACGGCGCGAGGTGCCAGCAGGCTCGGTGGCGGTGGCGGGCGCTCAGGCGGGGATCTATCCATTTGCCTCACCCGGGGGATGGCAGATTTTGGGGCGGACATCGGTGCGCTCGTTCGACCCGACGGCGGCGCGTCCAGCACTGATGCGGGCTGGCGACCGAGTGAGGTTTGTGCCGGTCCGCGAGCTTGAATTGCCTGATGGCGATGATGCGGCGCTGCCCATCTCGGATGACCACTGGATCGAGGTGATCCAGCCTGGCGCGTTGACGACGGTGCAGGATTTGGGTCGGCCCGGGCATGAGGCGGCTGGGGTTTCTCCGGGTGGCGCGGTGGATCGCCATGCGTTGAGAGTCGCGAACTTGCTGGTGGGCAATGACGAGGGTGCCGCTGCATTGGAGATTTGCATGAGCGGACCGATCTTGCGATTTCACGCGGCGACGACCGTGGCATGGGTCGGAGGTAGCGGGAAATCGATGACGGTGGCTGCCGGCGAAACGCTGGATTTCTCGCAGGTTCGTGGCAGTGTGCGCGCCTACCTCGCGGTGGCGGGCGGACTGGGGGTGCCGATGGTGTTAGGGAGCGCTGCCACCGATGTGCGGGCGGGCTTCGGAGGGTATCATGGACGGGCACTGCGCGCGGGAGATCGGTTAGAAACGGGCAAAGTGGGAATGATCCCACAGCCGGGCCATTGGCACGTTGGACGCGAGGGGCGCACCAAGCAGGTGTTGCTCCGTGTCTTGACCGGCGTGCAGCAGGGTTGGTTCTCGGAGGAGGCCCACGCGCGGATTTTTTCGGAAGCCTATCAGCTGACGCCCATGGCAGACCGCATGGGCGCTCGGCTTTCGGGACCACCCCTCGACCTCAATTTCCCGATCGAAATGGTTTCTCAACCGGTCGCCTGCGGGTCGGTTCAGGTTCCGCCGGATGGCCAGCCGATTATCCTTTTGGCGGAGCGCCAGACGATTGGAGGCTACCCACAGATCGCCCACGTGATTTCTGCGGACCTCCCGAAACTGGCGCGGGCATGGCCGGGAACGGCCGTGAGATTTCAGCGGATCTCGCTTGAGGAGGCGCGTGAATTGAAGCGGATGGAGGCCCAAGATTTTGCATGGTTGCGGACGGGATTAAATTTGTTAAAATGAGGCGATGCGTGCCATCGATCTGAATGCGGACTTGGGTGAGGGAGGTGCGGATGATCTCGCCCTCCTTGGCTTGATCAGTTCTGCGAACATCGCTTGCGGCGGCCATGCAGGCGACGAACAGAGCATGCGAGAAGCCATTCAAGCGGCCTTGGCTGCGGGCGTTTCGATCGGCGCCCACCCAAGCTATGAAGACCGCGAATACTTCGGCCGTCGGGCGATGGTGATCCCGCTCCATGAAGTCAGCGATGCGGTTTTTCGTCAGGTCGAGCGGATCGCCACCTTGGCGGACCAACTGGGCGGCCGACTGCACCACGTGAAACCCCACGGTTCGCTCTACAATCAAGCCGACCGCGATGGAATGTTGGCCAATGCCGTGGTCGAGGGAATCGTCCGCGTTTCTCGGAATCTGATCCTTTTTGCCCCACCTGCCGGGAAACTCGCTGAGGCGGGCCGCGCAGCGGGTCTCGTGGTCTGCGCGGAGGGATTTGCCGACCGCCGTTACCTAGAAAACGGATCGCTGATGCCGCGCGCCGAACCGGGGGCCGTGATTTCGAATGTCGATGAGGCACTGGCCCAAGCGTTGGCTCTGATTTCAAGCGGCACCATCGAGACCGTCTGTGTCCATGGCGATGGGCCCACCGCCGTTCAGATGCTCCAAACCCTGCGGGCCGCCTTCGAGGCAGATCATCTAATGATTCGCTGCAAGCCGGGGAATTGAGGCGAGCAGACGCTTGGTGTAATCCGCTTGTGGCTCGTGAAATACCGTCCCAGCCGCGCCGGATTCGACGATCTTCCCTTGATACATCACCGCGATTCGGTCGGCGATGTAGTGGACCACGCCGAGGTCGTGAGAAATGAAGATCATGGTCAGACCGAGTTCCTTTTGCAGCGAGGTGATCAGGTTGAGAATTTGCGATTGGATTGAGACGTCGAGCGCGGACACCGGTTCGTCAGCAATGATCAACTTCGGCTCGGGCGCTAGCGCTCGGGCGATGGCGATTCGTTGCCGCTGACCACCCGAAAACTCATGCGGGTATTTGCGCATCACCCGGGCGTCGAGTCCGACCGTGGCCATCAAGGTTTCCACCCGCTCGAACAGGGCGTCTCCTTTGAGACCTGGGTGGCGTTGGCGGACCGCCTCCGCAAGCGTGGAAAAGATGGTCATCCGCGGATTCAGCGACGCGTAAGGGTCCTGGAACACCATCTGAAAGTCCAATCGACGTTGCCGCACCTCGGCCGCCGAAAGATCGGATAGGTTTTTGCCATCCAGCGTCACCGAGCCAGAGGTTGAGGGAATCAATTGCATGATCGTCCGCGAGAGCGTGGACTTCCCACAGCCAGACTCACCGACGAGCCCAAGGATTTCGCCCTTTTCGAGTTCCAAATTCACCCCGTCCACCGCACGGACCAGATGACGCCCTGGTGAAAAAACTGATCCCGTCTTCTGGCTGAAATGCGTTTGAAGATTTTTGATTTCCAAGTAGGCCACAGCGCTGAAAATGCACGATCTTGGCGCGATCGCACGCGAATTCCTGCTTCCACGATCGATTTATCTCATCCACTGGATGATGGTTCCTGCCCATGCTCCCACCATGGAGCCATGCCCTATCGCCAATCCCCCATCCGTTGCTCGCTAACCCCTGTTCCGCCAGGCATGCTTACAATTTGTCCGGGAATATGTGTCTTCGTCATGTTCTTACAATGTTTTACAAATGGAGGGCTGTCAAAGCGGAAAGCATGGCAGTGACGCGTTCGTGTTGCGGTTCCTCATGTTGCTGGTTTGTCATGCCCATTTTGTCTGGGACTATGAATGATGCCCATTTTGTCTGGGACTATGAATGGGGACTATGAATGCAAACTCCCGCAATGGCACCGGCCCGTTCAGGCCTTGAAGCTCTGGTTGGGCTGGCCGTCGTCTATCAGATCGCCGATGCGGTTCACCGTGTCCTTGAGGAGGGAGGCGGCGGACGGACCGGAGTAGGGAGTAACGCAAAGTCCACCATCGGGAATTCTCCTTGCAAATCATGCATCATCATGTTGTTTTTGCAGGGTGATCGCGCGCCGGGCATTTTCCAAGCTGAATGAATTATTGGGGCGTTTTCCCGCCGTGGTGTTGCTGGGGCCGCGGCAGGTGGGGAAGACGACTTTGGCCAAGCAATGTGCGGCGGAGCGGGAGGGAATATACTTGGATTTGGAGAGCCAGCGGGATCTCAGCAAGCTTTCGGATCCGGAGGACTACTTGTCCCAGCGCGAGGACAAGCTGGTGATTCTGGATGAAATCCAGCGGGTGCCGGAGTTGTTTCCATCGCTGCGGGGGCTGATCGATGAAGGTCGGAGCCGGGGTTTGCGCGAGGGGCGGTTTTTGTTGCTGGGCTCGGCCTCGCTGGAGCTGATCCAGCAGAGCAGCGAGACATTGGCGGGGCGGATCGCGTATCTGGAAATGCAGCCTTTGGATGCATTGGAAGTGGGGCGCGAGGCGCTGCTAAAGCTATGGTGGCGGGGCGGCTTCCCGGACAGCTTTCTGGCGGTGAGCGACGCCGCGAGTTCGGAATACAGGGATTTCCTGATCCGCTCCTATCTGGAGCGCGAGATGCCGCTGCACGGGGTACGCTTGGCGGCGGGCAAGCTGCGGAATTTATGGACGATGCTTGCCCATGCCCAGGGCGGACTGGCAAACGCGGCGGTGCTCTCGCGCAATCTGGAAGTGGATGTGCGCACGGTGCAGGCACAGTTGGATTTGCTGGAAAACCTATTTTTCCTGCGGCGGCTGCGGCCATGGCACCGGAATACGGGCAAGCGGATGGTCAAATCCCCGCGACTTTATATCCGGGATTCCGGCCTAGTGCATGAGTTGTTGGGAATCGGCGGTGCCGAAGCACTGGCTGGGCACCCGGTGGTGGGCGCGAGTTGGGAGGGATTTGTGATCGAGAACCTGCTGGCCTGCGCGCCGCCACGCACGGAGGCATCGTTTTACCGCACCGCCAGCGGCGCGGAGGTGGACTTGGTGCTGACCTTCCGCGATGGCAAGAGCTGGGCGGTTGAGATCAAACGCGGGCTCTCCCCGGTCTTGAGCCCGGGGTTTTTCACGGCTCTGGACGATCTCAAACCGGACAAAGCCTTCGTCGTCTATGGCGGCGACGACCGTTACCGCCTCAAACCGGAGGTCGAGGCAATCCCGTTGCTGGACTTGCAGCGCGAGCTGTTAGGTGGGGAGGGGGGACTTTCCAGTCCCCCGTGATGTAAAAATAGGGGGCAGGAATGCCCCCGCTCCGTTTTGACTTTCCAGCCCACCTAACTGAACTTTTCGTCCCTGAATTTGCCCGTTTCGTCACATTTTTCTGGATGTGGCGGAATTTTTGCTCATCTACGACGGTGCTGATTTGGGGGAGTGGCTGTCCACACCACGGTCAGCACTTCAAACACTAACCATCCATTATCACTATGAAAATTAAATCATTATTCGCAGTCGCGCTTGTGGGGCTCGCCCTCGGCAGCA
>CAILVZ010000250.1 GCA_903837825.1 Akkermansiaceae bacterium
CATCAGCGGTGGCAAACCTGTCATTTTGCCCAAAATCACCGTCAAATATTGGGACGGCGGCTTCGAGCGTGAGAAGAAAGAGACTGACATTGTCAGTATCATGGAGGAAAAGGTGTTCACGCCTCTTCGCGCTATGGGCTTGGCCAAGGGTGACTCTGATCCCGATCAACTACGGATTCACTACCGCACCTATTTTGGAGGTGGCACGGTGCCGTGGGTGTATCGAAACGACCTGACCTTTGAAGAGTTCAGCAAATTCGCTGAGCACAATCTGCAAATCCCAGGGGTTGTGCCCGAGGTGCGCCCGGTGAGGCAATACCTATACGACTCACTGGCCTGCCATTTGCTTGGCTACGTGCGCCTGCCTGACGAGAGTCTGGTTTCCAAGGAAGAGCGCAACAAGTGGGACTTCTTCGTGGGTGATGACTTCGGTTTCGCCGGGGTCGAAAAGTCAATGGACTCTCACTTGAAAGGGGAAGCCGGTGCCCGCGTCTGGCTGAAGGACGAGAAGGGGCGTCTGGTCCGTGAGATCTCAGAAGAATACAAGGCACCCAAAAAAGGAAATGACGTGTGGTTGACCCTTGACGCCCGCATTCAAATCATCGCCGAGCGTGCCTTGCGAGATGCCAATCTGGGACGTGCCTCCGTGGTCGTGATTGATCCCAACAACGGCGAGGTGAAGGCAATGGCCTCAGTGCCGAACTACAATCCTAATAAGTTCGTTCCCAAGATCTCGCTCGAAGACTTCCAGGGCTATTTGAAGAACCCAGTGACGCCATTGCTCAATCGTGCCATTCAGCCCTTCGCACCGGGCTCGACCTACAAGATCCCCATTGCCTTCGCTGGCGTATTGACCGGCATTGAAGGTCAGCACTTCTCGTGTGGTGGCAGCGTCACCTATGGCAACAAAGCGATGAAATGCTGGATTGCTGAGAAGGGGGGCTCCCATGGGTCAATCGACCTTTCGGACGCGATCATGCAGTCCTGCAATTGCTTCTTCTATCAGTATGGGAACCGCGCGGGCATTGTCGCCATCGGCAAGGTGGGCAAGATGCTCGGGGTCGGAGAAAAGACTGGGATCGAACTAGAAGACGAATCTCCAGGTATCCTGCCAAGCCGTGAGTGGATGCAGCTCAATGCGCCCAATGAAAACTGGCGCAGTCCAGGACACATCGCCAACACCTCTATTGGTCAAGGCAAAGTTACCGCCACGCCTTTGCAAATGGCATCTGTGACTGCAACAGTCGCTAACAGCGGCAAGTCTTACCAGCCGCACTTGCTGAAGAAGGTGATGCAAGGTGATAAGCTTGTCGAAGAGCTGCCTCCGCCTATTCGTAGTGATCTCGCTAACGAGGGCATTGATCCCAAGAATATTGAATTGATTCGCCGCGGCATGTGGAAGGTTGTTAATGGATCGGCGGGCACAGCGAAGGCTGCCAAGATCCCTGAACTGCCCGGCGTGGAAGTCGCAGGCAAGACCGGCACAGCGCAGTTCTGGCGAATCGTCAATGGTGTTAAGACCAAAGACAACCACACGTGGTTCATCTGTTTCGCGCCTTATGATAAGCCTCGCTATGCGGTTTGCGTGTTGCTGCAAGGTGGCAAGTCCGGTGGTGGTTGCTCGGCCCCTGTCGCGAAGCGTGTTCTCTCTCAGGCTTTGGCTCTCGATCAGGGCTACCAGGTGGCCATCGCGCCGATGCCAGAAGTGCTTGGTAACTTCAATCCGACGGAAGCCGTCGTCTATGCGGATGATCCCGTGGCCGCCCAATTGGCAGCGAGTGCCGACGATGGTGATACCGGTGTCCAGGCTGGCGAGCGCGAGTCCCAAGATACGCAAGTTCAGGACCGCAAAGTCGCCGATGAATCCATGATTCGGAAGAAGGCCAAGCGGAGCAGCGAGTCGCAGCGCGCAGCTCCTGCCCAGGCCCCCGCTGAAACTGAGAAGCCACAGCGCAAGACTCTCTTTGGCCGCCTGTTCGGTCGCTAGATTTAACGCTCCATTTTTACCTCTTATTCAACCCTATATGGCATTGACTTTCGTTCAACGACTCAAGGAATTTTTCACAGGCAAGCGAGACATCCGAACCGGCAGTCGCATCGCCATCTGTTGCGAAGCGCTTGAGAACCGCGTCGCGGTGCTCGAAAACGGTACTCTGGAGGAATACTCCATCGAGCGTGTTGGTAGCCAGAGCATCGTCGGCAGCATCTTCAAAGGCCGCATCAAGAACATTGAGCAGGGCTTGAAGGCCATGTTCGTAGACATCGGTTTTGACAAGAATGCCTTCCTGCATTTCTGGGATGCGATCCCAGCGGCCATCGAAAGCGGCTTTGAAGAAGTTCAACGTGGCAAGAAGAAAGCCAAGAAGATCGAGTCAAAAGACATCCCAGCGCTCTATCCGATTGGCAGCGAGATCATGGTCCAGGTTACCAAAGGTCCGATCGGCAACAAGGGCCCGCGCGTGACCACCAACATTTCCCTCGCCGGTCGCTTGCTTGTGCTCATGCCCTTGAACGATCAATTCGGCATCTCGCGCAAGGTTGAGGACCCGAAGGAGCGCGCTCGCCTCCGCGCGATCCTTGAGAAACTCGATCTCCCCGAAGGCATGGGCGTCATCATGCGCACCGAAGCGACGGGCAAGCGCGCTCGGCACATTGTCCGTGACTTGTGCATCCTCGTCGAGCAGTGGAACGAGATCGTGCAGAAGCGCGACAACAACAATGCTCCTATCTGCTGCTTCCAGGAGCCCGACGTGATCGAGCGCACCGTGCGCGACTTCCTCACCGATGAAGTCGATGAAGTCATTTGCGATGACA
>CAILVZ010000251.1 GCA_903837825.1 Akkermansiaceae bacterium
CTGGGTCGTGGACCACACTCCAAAGGACCTCTGGCCCCCAATTCTAGGGACTTACGGCCTCTAACGGACTGTCCGGTTTTGAACAGGCGACAAATCCGGTTTTGAACCGTCGCCGACAGCTTCCAAGATTGGGCTTGCATCGCGACTCCCAACGTGGAGCCTCCAAATCGACAAATCGCGAAGGAATCATGGAATCCGGTGAGAACCCGGAGCTGTCGCGCAGCGGTATCCGGATACAAATCCCCACAAAGTCAATCGTGTGAAAATGCGGTGAAGACGGGGAGGAGGCATGAAGCCGGGAGCCCGAATACTTGATCCTTCGTCGGCTCGTCACCCGTGAGCCGTCAAACGCCAATCGGGGTCATGGTCCTCCGCGAAAGGGGATCGGCGAGGGAAGCCACCCGGCAGTTTGCCTGGCGGCCTCTCTTCGTGAAGTCACGCAATAACCGAAGAGAACATCATGAAAACTAGCCCATCACGGCGAGGGCTCCTCCTTGCCGCCATCGCAGGCGCTTGTCTGTTTCCATCCACTTCCGATGCAATGACCGCAGTCGGCAGCGGACCGGATGTTTCCTATTTCAGCCTGGAATCACCGAACCTTGGAGTCCGCAACTATGAGGTCCATTACACCTACAACGCGACCGCACCACAGAATGGTTATTTTCTGTTAGAGCAAATCATCGCAGCGGACTCATCGATTTCGGTAGGATTGATCAACTATGGGTCGGAGTCAGAACCGAACTTGATCGTGGATTCCATCACTTACGGCGGTTTCACGGAAACCAGCGAAGCCGCTGATCCCTACGTGCCCTACTGGGCGCATTGGGCCTCGGGTGGCCAAGCAGGATACCCAACCGCTAGCACCATCCCCTCGGATACCTGGACGATTGGCTCTGGGATCTCGTCGCCCTATCGGTTCATTTTCCCAGGCTCTCGGGATGCGCTCATTTTCTCGGACGGCATCACGGAACCCACCACCACTCTCAACTCCCCTCCCGACGCAGAAGCCATCTCGGCCACTGATCCACGTTTCACGGTTTGGGCATCCGAGGCCCTCGTACAACGAGGACCGGTAGACGCAGACTCGCCCGATGGAGCACTTGCCACCTATGGCGATGATACATCGGCCACGGGCCCAGCAGACGCGACCGTCGACCAACCCTACTCGGTGGTCTCGCTTGGCGATGGAGGTAGTGCTGATCTGACATTCGACGCGCCCTTCGGCGACATCCCTGGCCCAGACTTCGCCGTTTTTGAAAATAGCTTCGGCTCAAACTTTCTCGAACTTGCTCACGTCGATGTCAGCTCGGATGGCGTCCATTTCTATCGATTCCCCTCACGCTCTCTCACCCCCGCAAGCGAAAATCTCGGCGAAGGTGGAGCAGTCGATCCGTCGAATATCCAGAACCTCGCGGGAAAATACCCTGCGGGCTATGGCACTCCATTTGATCTCGCAGAACTCCGCTCGCTCTATCCGAATCTCGACACCCAGCGGATCACCCACGTCCGAGTGGTGGACGTCGTCGGTACCAACATCACCACTCAAGGGACCTTTGATTCAAAAGGGAACATCATCATCGACCCCTACCCCACCCCATTTCCTTCCGGTGGATTCGATCTTGATGCAGTGGGCGCATTCAACCCAACCACCACGAGCTTTTCCGCTTGGACTTCAAGCCATGGGCTGAGCGGAGTCTCTGCCACCCCCACCGCCGACCCAGATCAAAATGGAGTACCAAACTTGATCGAATACCTCACCGGCGACGGAACCGTGGCCGTGGGTGACCACACCCTACAATTCTCACGCCTCGCGTATCGGTCCGGCGGAACCTTAAAACTACTCGCCAGCACGGACCTCCAAAACTGGACCACCCTCGCCGAATCGAACAACTCCTCGACGATGTTGGTGATCAAGCCCTCGGATGCCACGCTCACGGAATCCGGCGACTTTCGCAAAGTCGTCCACGTCCAAATCCGAGCCACTTCAGCGTACCGCTACTTTCGCCTCGCTGCGGATCTAACACCATGACGAGCAATGGTCAGCGGCACCCCATCCATGGCTTCTCGCTCATCGAGTTGCTGGTGGTGCTTTGCTTGATCGCCTGCCTTTCCGGCATCGGGTTCCATGGGTACCGCGTCGCACGCCTGCGCGCAAATCAGACGGTTTCGACGGCTCATCTGAGCCAACTCGCAACGGCCAATCTCCTCTATGCCGTGGACCAACAAACGTATTGCCCTGCCGATCTTGATGGCCGCAATCTGATCCGATGGCATGGCCGACGCACCAGCACCGGCAATAAGTTCGACCCAGAAAAAGGCCTGCTCGCCGAATACCTAGGACTCAGCCGGCGGGTCGGGATCTGCCCAGAACTTCAGCGGCTGATCACCGCCTCCGCATTCAACGAATCAGGCAGCGGTGGCTACGGATACAATGACACGTTCATCGGAAATCTGCCGTCCGAAGCCAACAAACCCAATCGTCCGACAGCGGTTAGAAATCCATCCCGCACGATCATGTTTGCCACGACTGCGTTTGCCGTCGCCGGCGGCCTGCAAGAATACCCATCGGCATCGCCACCGTTTTGGGTGGACTCGAACTGGAAAACCCGCGGCAAGCTCCAACCCAGCATCCACTTTCGCTTCAATGGTAAAGCGCTCGTCGCATGGTGCGATGGCCACGTGACCGAAGAAATCCGCTCGGAAAGCTCATCGACCAACTTCTACGGCGGCAGCAACGCATCCGCTCAAATCGGCTTTTGCGGCCCCACAGAAAACGATGGCTGGTGGAATCCACGAAACTGAATCCACAAGCTCTCAACGATTGTTCTTGGCGAGTTCTTCCCCGCCACCAAATCAAGGCCGCTGAAATCCTTGCTCCTCAGACAGTCCTCGCCTAGATTCTCGCCGTGCTCACGATTCACAAGCTTACCAAGACCCTCGGCGGCCGCACTTTGCTCCGCGAGGCGGAAATGTCGATCAATTGGGGTGAACGCGTCGCCCTTGTCGGCCCGAACGGCGCCGGCAAATCCACCTTGTTCCGCATGATCCTCGACGAGGACTCACCCGACGAGGGAACGATCGAGCGCGACGAATACGCCATCACCGGCTATTTGCCCCAAGAAGCGGGCGAACCGACCGATGAAACCATCCTCGAGATCGCCATGGGCGTCACCCCAGAAATGATCGGCCTGCTACGGACGATCCGCGAACACGAGGCCACCGGCGACCTCTCACACCCCGACTTCGCCCACGCTCAAGACCAATTCACCGCCCTCAACGGCTATCAGTTAGAGCCCAAGGCAAAAAAAATCCTCCACGGCCTCGGATTCAAGACCACCGACTTCAACCAACCTGCCCGCCAATACTCGGGTGGCTGGGTCATGCGCGCACACCTCGCCCAACTCCTCGTGATGGAGCCGGACTTGCTGATGCTCGATGAGCCAACCAACCACCTCGACCTGCTCTCGCTGCTCTGGTTGCAACGCTACCTCCTCAATTACTCGGGCGCGATTCTCATGATTTCGCACGATCGTGATTTCATGGATTCGATCATCGAGACGGTCATCGAGATCGACCCCGATGCCCAGAAGCTCAATTCCTACAGTGGAAATTACAGTTCCTACCTCGAGCAACGCGAAGCCCGCTACGATCAGCAGGTGCAAGCCTACCGCAACCAACAGAAGGAAATCGAACACGTCCAGGAATTCATCGACCGCTTCCGCCAAGTCGGATCGAAGGCCTCACAAGTCCAGTCGCGCATCAAGTCATTGGAAAAACTCGAGCGCATCGAAAAACCACGCACACCGCGTAAGCCATTCAAGTTTAACTTCCCTCAGCCGCCGCGATCTAACCAAAAGGTGATCGAGCTCACTAAGGTTTGCCAAGCCTACGGCGAAAAACGAATTTACAAAGACCTCGACCTCACGATCGAGCGCAACGACCGCATCGTCCTCGTCGGCCCGAATGGTGCCGGCAAGTCGACCCTCATCAAGATTCTTGCCGACCAGATCCCCATCGATGGTGGCAAACGTGAGCCCGGCTACGCCACCAAGATCGGCTATTATTCGCAGCACCGCTCGGAGTCTCTCAACGAAAACAACACGGTGCTCGAAGAGGTCATGGGTGCATGCACCACTCTCCGTGAAGAAGAGGCACGTTCGATCCTCGGCTCGTTCCTTTTCCGCCGCACCGATGTCGAGAAACGCTGCGGCGTCCTCTCGGGGGGCGAAAAGTCACGCCTCAACCTCGTCAAGTTCCTGGTGGATCCTCCAAACCTCCTGCTCATGGACGAGCCGACGACCCACTTGGACATCCTCTCGATCGATTCGTTGGTCCAAGCACTGAAGGACTATCAGGGCACGCTCGTGTTCATCTCTCACGATGTCCACTTCATCCGCAGCCTCGCCCAAACCACGCTGCACATCAACCACGGCACCGTGACACGCTACACGGGCGGATATGACTACTTCATCGAAAAATCGGGCCTCAAAGACGACCGAAGCGCTGTTACCGCGTAATCGTTTGGACTCAAATCCACCCCTGCGAAAATTCACTTCTCGCTATCCGGAATCCTCCGTGGCATCCTTCACTGGATATGGCCACGCCCAACTACGCATTCGAAAAACGCCGTCGAGAATTGGATAAAAAGGCAAAGAAGGAAGAGAAGCGCAAACAGAAGCTCGCCGCTGGCTCCAACGGTTCGGACGAAGTACTCGATCCAGCACCATCGCAGCAAGACACCTCGCCCTCGCAAGCGGATCGTCCTGCGGTCTAGCTCGATTCCACCGCGCGCAGCGGGAACCCCATCCGCCATATCCCCCTCTGGCCTGCCGCCCAGCAGTGCCGTGCAAACTGCATTCCCTCATGCGATGTGCATGGCGGAAATTCTAGGCCATGGCTCATGCCCCAGCCAGTGAAGCATTCATTTTCATGGGCTTGCACGGAGTGATGCGATTTGGCATTGGTCCTGCAATCATGGATTCATCCGGCGCATGCCGGACCACCCCAACCCCCATGAATTCATGAACTCCTCGATTCTAACAGACAAACGCACTGCAGGCCTCATCCACCGCGTCCGCGAAGATGTTTCCCACCTCCGTGAAGACCTCAGCAATCTGCTGTCACACACCACCAGCGACACCATCCCAAGCCGCGCTCGGGAAATCGCCGATTCCGCAAAGCAGCAAATCACCACCGGAACTCAATATGCCGCGAATCGGCTGCGAGATTTAGGATCGAACCGAACTGCCGAATGGGTGGGCGGCGCCGTCTTGTTAGGCCTCCTCGCCGCAGGCGCCTACGCGATCACTCACAATGGCCATTCGTCACTGAAAAGCGGCACGGGACCATTGGACGAATTTGAAGCGAGCTGAAAAACTCATCCATTGGAAACTGCAAGGTTCTCCAGCGAGGCCCAACTCGGACGCTCGGTTTCGAAGCTCATTTCCACCCGACTCAGCGGATGCTGAAACGAAAGTTTCCATGCGTGCAACTCGAGTGGTGGAGCTTCCAAATCGAGCGTTTGAGTATCGCCGATTTGTTGGTTCGCCAGGTAAGCTGGATCTCCAACGACAGGAAACCCAAGTTGCCAAAGGTGGATCCGAATCTGGTGGGTGCGCCCGGTGCCAAGTTTGGCTTCTAACAACGAAGTGCCATCCTCAAAACGCTGGACGACCTTGAAATCGGTGCGAGTGGCGAGCCCATCAATTTCATCGATCCGCCGAGTGCCCAACACATCGGGCTCTGAGGAAATCGGCGCCTCAGAGAAAAAATCATCTTCTAACGGATGGCCTTGCGCGCGGACGAGGTAGCGTTTTTCCACCGCTCCATTGAGAAATTGCTGTTGCAGCACTCGACAAAAATGACGGGTCCGCGCGAAGACGACGAGGCCGGTGGTATTCGCATCCAAGCGATGAACCGGTCGTGGATACTTCGGCGCATACGCTTGATTCAGAATGTACTGGAGGGTGTTGCGGTGAAAACGACCGCTCGCATGCATTGGCAACGGCGCTGGCTTGTGAACCACCACGATCGCCTCGTCCTCATGCACAATCCGGATTTCCGCTGAGACCGGCGGCTCGACGGCTGGCGGGAAAATCTGCACGATCCGCTCACCTGCGCGCACCACATGGTCCTTGCCACGCGGCGTTCCCCCATAGTTTTGAAAACGCCCAGCCTCACAGCGCGCCTCCCACTCCGCCGCTGGAACCTGCGGGAAAAGATCCACGAGAGCCTCTAACAGTGTGCGCCCGTCTTGCGCTTCGGGAACATTGATCGGGCGGCGGTTTTCTAGCGGAACAGATCCAGGCAATGGATGCGTCGTCTGAAAAATCGACTGGTGCAGCAATTCGATGCGTTCTGCCATGCGCTCGGGAGCGCTCTTGAAACAATGCGGGCAACTGACGCCTTCCACATGCCGCGGATCTTCCTGATCGACTGCATCCAGTGGTGCCTGACACGCGAAGCAGACCGCATAGCTCGACTCGCGGAGCCCAGGATCCACCCCGACCCGCTGATCAAACACAAAGCACTCACCCTCGTAGTGATCGCCACCGCATTCCTCAAAGTACTTGAGAATCCCACCATCGAGTTGAAAAATATTTTGGAATCCCTCGTTCTCCATGAAGGGCCCAGCTTTTTCACATCGAATGCCGCCCGTGCAAAACATCACCACCGGTTGATCCTTGAGTTCTGCTGGCAATTTCCTAACAGCATCCGGAAATTCCCGGAACGTGTTGATGTTCGGAATGAGCGCGCCCTTGAAGGTTCCGAGCTTCACTTCATAATCATTCCGAGTGTCTAACAAAGTCACCGGTCGCCCTTCGTCTAACCAACGCTTAAGTTCGGTTGCCGCCAGTTTGGGCGAAGTATAATCCGCCGGACGGATGCTCTCGACGCCGAACGCAATGATTTCCTTTTTCACCCTTACCAGCATGCGGTTGAACGGCTGGTCGTCGCTGAGGCTCACTTTGGGTTCCAGCCCTTCAAGGCCTGGGATTTGCCTGAGCTTTGCGAGTAGCAGGTGGATCGATTCCTCCGCGCCAGCCACGAAGAGGTTGATCCCCTCGGTGCTCAGGAGGATCGTCCCCTTGAGATTCCACGACTTGCACGCTGCGATGAGGTCCTCACGCAACTCCTTGAGCCCGGTGAGTTGAGCGAAACGGTAAGTTGAAATGTTCGTGACAGCAGACACATGGAAAAAACATCACGATCCCCGCCTCGTTGCCAGTGAAGAAAACAGAATCTTTCGGGCTCGGACCGCCAATTTGAGGGAATTCTCGGTATCGGGTGGACGCTGAACCAAGATTCGGATAACCCCATGCAAGATGAATCTGGTCTTGGAAAACGCCACTGTGATCGGTGATGAACTCGCCCTGTCTTTTGAGGATGGATTTGAAGCCTATCTTTCCCTCCCCATGCTTCGCCGTGCTTGCCCGTGCGCCGGTTGCCAAGGTGAACCCGACGCACTCGGGAGGGTGCTTCGCCCAGTCGTGGAATACGGCCCCACCGCATTCACCCTTGAAAAATTCGAAACCGTGGGCGGATACGCCATCCAACTTTACTGGGCGGATGGTCACTCGACGGGGATTTTCAGCTACCTGTACCTCCAGAGGCTTGCCGCCCTCCCGCCCGCGGAGGGCTTGGCCTGAAATGTGACCGCATCGCCGTGTTTTCCGCCCATACCGACCTCGCCTCGCTACTACTCCTTCCAGCGCGGGATGCAGCGGCCCTGGCCAGCGCGGGACTGGACACGCCCGCCGCCGTGCTCGCGCACTTCCCGAAGCGCCATGAAGACCGCCGGCGCTTCGATGATTTTCCAAATCAAGAAACATCCCACGCCGTTTGTCTGCGCGGGTTGGTGATCGATGCATCGCTCAAGTTTGCGGGATCGCAACGGCGAATCTACGAGGTGGTGGTCATGAATGGCATGGGCGGCGTGTTCGGCTCAGGAAAAATCACCTGCCGATGGTTCAACATGCCTTTCATCCAAAAAATCATCGTCGCGGGACATGAGGTGATCGTCCATGGGAAAGTCAAGGATGCGAACGGGCGACTGATCATCGATCACCCGGAATTTGAAATCCTCACCGACGATGGCGAGGCATCGATCCACCTCGACCGCATCGTCCCGATTTATCGCAACATCTCAGGCATCGCCCAACGTCGCCTCAGAGAGATCATCCATTTATTACTCCATCAGATCGATCCAGCAACGCTTGAGTCCAGCCACAAGCTATCCGAAAACTCCACTCGGGCAGCCGCCTTCCAAAAGATCCATTTCCCCGAATCGATCGAACAAGCGCAATCGGCACGCCGGCGCTTCGCACTGGAAGAATTCTTCACCTTGCAGCTCAACGTCGTTTGGCGCCGATCACGAAATGCGGAGCGCAAAGGCCGCCTGTTAGGAAATCGCACCACCTACCTCAAACAATTTTACGCAAGCCTGCCGTTTGATCTAACAGGTGCACAAAAGCGGTCAATCAAGGAAATCCTTGCCGACATGCGCACCCCACGCCCCATGAATCGGCTACTCCAAGGCGATGTGGGCTCGGGAAAAACATTCGTCGCCATGGCGTCGATGCTGTTAGCGATCGACTCGGGTTGCCAGGCCGCGCTCATGGCCCCCACCCAAATCCTTGCGGAACAACACTACCTCACCTTTTGCCGCTGGTTGGAACCGTTAGGAATCCGTCTCGCCCTGCGAACTGGCAACCGCGACGAAAGCAGCCACCCAGAACCAGAAGGAGAGCCTCAGATCATCATCGGCACCCATGCCTTGCTCTATGACTCGGTTTCATTTCGCGATCTCGGGTTTGTGGTGATCGACGAACAACATAAATTCGGCGTTGCCCAACGCGCGTCGTTGATCCTGCAGGGCGTGGTTCCTGATGTGCTGGTCATGACCGCCACTCCGATCCCACGGACGCTCACCCTGACGATCTATGGCGATCTGGATGTTTCCGTACTCGATGAGAAACCGCCCGGACGCGGCAAGCTCGTGACCGCGCTGCGTGTCGCCGCCAAGCAACCGGACGTCACGAAATTCGTCAAAGAACAACTTAAGCAAGGACGCCAAGCGTATTTGGTTTACCCATTGGTGGAGGAAAGCGAAGTCCTCAAGGCCGAATCCGCGACCGAAGCATTTCCCAAATGGCAAAAACGCCTTAGTGCCCACCGAGTCGGCCTGATTCACGGCAAGTTGCGCCCTGAAGAAAAGGATGCGGTCATGCAGCAATTCCGTCAGGGCGATCTCGCCGCATTGGTGGCAACCACGGTGATCGAAGTCGGTGTCGATGTCCCGAATGCCAGCGTCATGGTGCTCCATCACGCCGAACGCTTCGGGCTCGCCCAACTTCACCAACTCCGCGGCCGGATCGGGCGGGGTGAACACAAAGGGTACTGCATTTTACTCACCGACGGAAAAAACCCCGAAGCCTTGGAAAAACTCAGGGTGCTTGAGCAGACCTCCGATGGTTTTGAGATCGCCGAAGCCGACCTGCGGCTACGTGGGCCCGGTAACGTCCTCGGCACCCTCCAAAGCGGCCTGTCTGACCTCCGATTCAGCGACTTCCTTGCCGATATTTCTCTGCTCCGCGAGGCACGAGAACTCGCCGATCAAACGCTGGCAGCCGACCCCCACCTCGATGGCATTCATCGCGCGATGCGTGATTTGATCCGCCCCACCGACCATCCGTTCGACCTGCCGACGACCGCTTGAGGGTACTGTTCCGCCGAAATTGGCAGTCCTTTCCCCGATCAAATGCGCACTCCAGCCAATACCTCCAGCTTGAAATCTCCGGTTTCGTGCCGCCTTTGACTTGCGCGGAGGCCTCAGGGAGGCCATGGATGGGGCATGGACCGTTGGTTTCTCATCGCCGCCACCCTGCTCGCTGCCGTGGGCGGGGCCTTGGGCATGATTTCAGTCCACCGCGGAAAACGCAGCCAGTGGACGGTGGCGTGGGTGGTGGCAGCCTTCCTATGCCAAATCGGGTTTCTCTCGGTGCGGGGCGAGTGGCGAGGCGCTTGCCCATTGATGGATCGCGGTGAAATCCTCGCATTTCTCGCGTGGTCGCTCACGTTGTTCTACCTCTGGGTGGGCCCAGCTTACCGAATCTCACTGCTTGGGGTTTTCACCACGCCCTTGGTGGTCATTTTCCAATCGCTCGCACTCATCCCCGGAACGCTCACGGCGCACCCACTCAAAATCGTGGGTAGCAATCCATGGCACGAGACGCACTCGGCAATGTCGGTTCTCTCGTATGGCGCTCTGGCACTGGCCGCAGTGGCGGGCATCATGTTTTTGGTGTTAGATCGACAACTAAAAGAGCATCACCTCAGGAGCGGCCTATTTCGCAACCTCCCTCCCGTTCGCGAGTTGTTAGTTTCCCTCGAGCGCCTCCTATTGCTTGGCACATCGTTGCTCACCCTCGGAATCATCGCGGGCTTCCTAATGCCGCGTGCCGGATCCGCATGGGGACACCTCATTGCCGCCATGGTGGTGTGGTTGAGCTATGCCACGCTTTTGGCCATCAAAAAAATCCGTGGCTTGACGGGTCGGCGCTTCTCGCTGTCGGCGGTAGTTTTATTCGTGCTGTCATTGGTGGTTTTCGCCTTCGTCTAATGGAACTTCTCTGCCTCGGCCTCAATCACCGCACCGCGCCCGTAGAGGTCCGCGAACGGTTCGCCGTGAGCAACAACCGCCTCGGCGAAGCCTCACACGAGTTGCTCGCCCTCGCGGATGCAAGCGAAGGCGTGGTGATCTCAACCTGCAACCGGACGGAATTTTACCTCGCCGCGCAAGGTGCCGAGGAAGCATTCAAACGCATCGAAGTCCGACTCACCGAAAAGATCCAACTCGACTCAAGCGTCGCGAACCATTTTTACCGCAAGGCGAAAACCGAAGCCGCACGGCACCTTTGCCGAGTGGTCAGTGGACTGGATTCCATGATGCTCGGCGAGACTGAGATCTTCGGTCAGGTCAAGCAGGCCTATCATTCAGCCTTGGAAGCTGGGGCTACAGGGTCGATCTTGAACAAGGTGTTTCAACGGGCGTTCGGGGTCGGCAAGAAAGTCCGTACCGAGACGTCCATCCAAGAAGGCTCGACCTCGGTCGGGAGCGTGGCGGTGGATCTAGCAGAGAAAATTTTTGGTCATTTAAAAAACAGCGAGGTCATGATCCTCGGCGCAGGTGAAATGAGCCGAGTCACCGCGCAGAGCTTGGTTTCCCGCGGTGCCAAATCGATTTTCGTAACCAATCGTTCGTTAGACCGAGCCCAAGAACTTGCGGACGAAATGGGCGGCCTCGCGATCCCGTTCGACGAATGGCAAAGCGTGATGGAGCGGGTGGACGTGGTCATTTCCTCAACCGGCGCACCCCACGCGATCGTCCAACGAGCGGACGTAGAGAAGATCAGACGCGCAAGAAAATATCGACCCTTGTTCTTCATCGACATCGCCGTGCCACGTGACATTGATCCCGCAGTCGGAGAAATCGAGGAAGTCTATCTCTACGACATCGACACATTAGAGCAACTGGCGGAAGAAGCGCGTGGCCGCAGACAACTGCAAATCGAACAATGCGAGCGGATCATCGAACTCGAACTCGAAAAATTGAATTTACCCGGAACCTGAGATGACCCAACCCTCTAACCCTATCGTCGTCGGAACTCGCGGGAGCGATCTGGCCCTCGTGCAGGCGACCGCCACCGAGGCGGCGCTTGCAGCGGCGTTTCCCGGCAGGACGATCATCCGCAAGGTGATCAAAACCACGGGTGATCGACGCACGGATGTTTCGCTTGCAGAGGTCGCAAAGGCCGAGGGCACTTTTGACAAAGGGGTTTTCATCAAAGAAATTGAGGAGGCCTTGGACGCGCACGAAATCGACATCGCAGTTCACAGTCTCAAAGATCTACCAACCATCTTGGGCGACCGCTATCGCCTCGCTGCAGTTCTCGAGCGAGCACCCGTTCGGGACGTCCTCGTCATGCGCGCGCCAGGAGGCATTGCCGCCTTGCCCGCAGGAGCCACCGTTGGCACCAGCAGTGTGCGGCGTGCCAAACAAATCCAGTGGCTACGCCCCGACCTCATCGTGACCGACCTCCGCGGAAACGTTCCCACCCGCTTGCGCAAACTCGCAGAGGATCCCAATTACCATGCCATCTTGCTCGCCGAGGCAGGCTTGGTCCGTCTCGGATTCATTCCCGAATCCAACTGCAGCAAGGACGGTGAAATGATCGTCGGTATCGATGGCCTATTCGTAACCCGACTCGAAGAAAGCCAGTTTTTCCCCGCTGCAGGACAGGGTGCGATCGGACTCGAAGTTCGTTCCAACGACGAATCTAGCAGAATTTTAGCAGAGTCGATCGGCCACCACGACACCTGGCTTCGGATCACTGCAGAACGCGAATTTCTCCGCTTGCTCGATGGTGGATGCCATACGCCTGTAGGGGTTTTTTCAACCATCGTGAATGGGGTGATTTATTTAAATGCCCGCGTTTTCCCGGAAGCTGGAGGACACCCGACCTCGGGTGAGGCTTGCGGCACCGACCCCATCACTCTCGCACTCGAACTTTTCAATTCACTCTCATGAATCTATCAGGAACTTGTTACCTCGTCGGCGCTGGCCCCGGCGATCTCGGCCTAGTCACACTCCGCGCCAAGGAATGCATCGAACTCGCCGATGTCCTCGTCTACGATGCGCTGAGTAGTCCCGAATTGCTGAATTGGACGAAGTCTGGCTGCGAAAAAATCTACGTCGGCAAACGCGCCAAAGACCACTCGGTCCCACAAGACCAAATCAACGCGCTCATTGTCGAAAAAACCAAGGCCGGGAAAAATGTCGTCCGTCTCAAAGGGGGCGACCCGATGATCTTCGGACGCGGTGGTGAAGAAGCCGCCGAACTCGCGGCTGCTGGAGTCCGCTTCGAAATTGTCCCTGGTATCAGTTCCTCGATCGCTGGCCCAGCCTACGCAGGAATCCCCGTAACCCACCGTGATCATAACACGCAGTTGACCATCTTCACCGGGCATGAGGATCCAACAAAAGGATTTAGCTCGGTCGACTATGCCCAATTGGCAAAAGCCCCGGGCACCAAAGTTTTCCTCATGGGCGTAGCGCGCCTTCGCGAAATCACCAGTGCATTCATCGAGCATGGAGCCCTACCCGACACCCACATCGCTCTTACCCGCTGGGCAACCACCGGCTCCCAAAAA
Source organism: Akkermansiaceae bacterium (assembly GCA_903837825.1). GTDB lineage: Bacteria > Verrucomicrobiota > Verrucomicrobiia > Verrucomicrobiales > Akkermansiaceae > Luteolibacter. The sequence goes on from CAILVZ010000251.1 coordinate 13,213, forward strand.
ACCATCGTCGGCACGCTGGCCAACATTGCAGACATCGCCGAAGCACAAAATTTCAGTTCACCCGCCGTCGCCGTAATCGGTGACGTGGTCAAAGAACGCGATAAAATCAACTGGTTCGAGAGCCGTCCATTATTTGGAAAACGGATCGTAGTCACACGCACCCGTGAGCAGGCTGGCGAACTGAGTAAAGCCCTGCGGGACTTGGGCGCGGATGTCATCGAGATTCCAACCATCCGAATCGAAGGTCCGCCGGACCGCGTAGAATTCGCAGAACTCGTGACCCATGCGCATGAGTACAACTGGTTGGTATTCACCAGCCCGAACGGCGTCGAGCGGTTCTTCGATGCATTTTTCGCTTCCTATGGTGATGCCCGTAGCCTCGGGAACCCAAAGATCGCAGCCATTGGGGAAGGCACCGCAAAAAAAATCCGTGAGTACCGTTTCGCCGTCGATCTGATCCCTGAACGATTTGTCGCAGAGGGGTTGATCGATGCATTTAAAAAAGAAGACATCGAGAATCTAACGATGCTTTGGATTAAGGCCGCCGAGACCCGCGAGGTCATCGGTGAGGGCCTCACCGCGCTTGGTGCCATTGTCGACGAGTGCATCGCATATCGCACAGTCGCAGAGACTGAAGACCCAACGGGTGCACGCGCACGCCTCGAACAAGAGGGCGCCGATCTCATCACCTTCACATCGAGCTCAACGGTCGATCACTTTTTTGATCTTGGGATCGATTGGCCAGATGGCTGCGGAGCCGCAAGTATCGGTCCAGTCACCAGCGAAACCCTGCGCAAAAAAGGCAGAAAACCAACATTTGAGGCGTCAAAGCACGACATCCCTGGGCTCACCGCTGCGATCATCAAGCATTTTAGGGCGAAGTCCTAGCGGAACGGATTGCGCCAATCGACAATGACCAACTCAAGGGGCTTCCACCAGCCAGTTTTTCGAAACAACTTTGGTAATCTGGAATTGCCTCTGCAGTGAATCTTTCACACGGCTAATTTCAATCGTTGCTCGGAATGATCGTGCACTCGGAGAAGAGATTTTTCTCATGGCGTCAGCGACTTCCGATCCATTCATCACATAGCCATAGTAGATATCATCCGTATTGGGTACCGCTATCATGTAGCAGGACCACTGATCATCTCCAAACAGCCCGTTGTAATAGTTATCGCGAGTGACATAAACCCTCACTACTGCCTTCTCCACCTTTTGCTCAACGAGGTCTTTCCATGATGGCCTTGCAACAATCGCAAAGGCATCAAAATCAATCTTCCACTTTCCTGAATCATCCGGGGTCAAATAAGCAAGGTAGCTGGTTGGATTTAAGTCGGATGCATAGTTCACTTTGACACCTTCGAGCTGAAGGGATGACCCCCCAATGCTACTCAGCCAAGTGTATTTTGGCGCCACCTTAGATTGCTCCAGCCTTTCCAGAAACTCAGTGACCTCGGCAGGACTTGAGGTGCCCATGCGAAACAATGACGGGAGCTTATCAACGTCGCGATTTGCAAGCGCAGCCTTCACGAGACCAAACGCCTCTTCTCGAGTCGGCGTTGGGAACGTTGAAGCAGCCTTTATTTTGACCTGCATGCGAAGCCCTGCTGAAACAACCTTCGCCTTGTTTGATGCCAATCTTGGCAATACCCACATGACAACCGCGGTTGAGAGTGCCCCAAGTGTCAGCACCGCAAAAATCACTGACCCAATGATGGCCATGCGCTTCTGCGCCTGCACCGTTGCGTCCTGCACTCTCCGCTCTCCACGCTTGCGAAACCGTCTTTCTCCAATAGCAAATCTCTGACCTCGCACGCGCGGCACTCGCCCCAAATCTGGCCCATCACGATCGGCACGCAGAGCTTTTCTGCTGCCTAAATTCACTCCTCGTTGGATGGATGAGTTTTTCATGATTGCGATGCCCACAAAGCCCAAATGCGCAGAAAACCAAGATCCCACGAAGTTTGTGAGCGCAATTCGTGCATCACTTGGAGTTTTTGTCAAATACTACATCTGCGACGACCCAATCCTCAGCAATCACCTTGGTAATTTGAAACTGTCGCTTTTCAGTGCCTTGCACTTTCCCGATTTCAAGGGTCATCCGCACCTTGCCGTCCTGTTTGGACAAAGCCCGTTTTAACGCAGTCTCCTCAGGGGATCCAACCTTGCAATACCCAAACAAAACTTCATCCCTCATGGGTCCAACCATGCGATAGCACTTCCACTGGTACTCATCCGCAAAGGCATTATGGAAATAGGTGTCAACTGAAACGAGCACCCTGACCTCAGCGGAATCCACTCCCCCACTCATGATCTCGTCCCACGACGGCTTTGACCTCTTGGTGTAAGCATCAAAATCGATCTTCCAGTCTCCTTGATCCACTGGCGTCAGTAGAGCCAAGCTCTCAGGGTGGGCGTCTTTATTTGAATAGGTGACCATGACTGCACCTAATACAGTCCCATTGGCATCAATGCGGTTGAGCGAGGTATAACCTTGAATGGGTCCGCATTCGGATTCGATCTGTTGGAGAGATTGAATCACCTCCTGGGGACTTGAATCACCGACTCGGAAAAATTCTGGAACCCTCTTTGGATCGCGAACCGCTAGGCCATCTTTTACAAGCTGAATCGCTTCCCTCTCTGACGGGGGAACGAATTTGGAAACCACCCGTGCACTTTCTTTCTTTCTGGTGCGCGGCCTCGCTGCCACTTCGTTTTCTTCAAGCTGGGGAATAATCCAAAAATAGACGAAAAGAATCACCAAAACCGAGGCGACGGAAACCAGCAAGATCGACCATGCCCAGACCACCTTCCGGTGCTTCCGCGCCTCACGACTTTCACTGCGCCTCTTACGCTTCCCACGCGAACGCTTCGGCACTCCCAATCTTTTGGCCATCGCGACACGTCCAATGGTCGGTGCGTCGCCAACCGCCCTCTCATGGCGACTGGCGCGAACCGCCCTCTGGATGTCATTGGATCTCATATGCTCTACGAGTTGTGCCAGCGCTTCAGGGAGGGGTCAACGTTACGCGCAACCGGTCATAACGATCACTTGGGCGAAAAAGCCATCCCGGGTTGGGGTCCACCAGCTCATACCCCGTCAACATGAACTCGTCCAAAAACTGATTGCTGTTTGGCTCATAGACCTTCGAGCCAGTGAAGTGACCCCGCAATCGGTATTCAAAATTCTGATCAAATGCATACCGCCGCCCAAGCTGCCCATTTTCCGGCAGTCGGTCTGGGCTATGTTTCTGGTCTTCACGAAAAATGACCAGCTTGGCCCGGTTCCATGACTGACCCGGCTTCCGGACGTACCCCCAGAAGCGGGTTTTCTCTACGAAATAACGTCGGCCATAATAAAAATCACCCGCTGGTTCGTTCGCGATTTTCGCAGTTCGCTCCTCTTGAGTCGGCCCTCCCATGTTGCCAGCACCCGAGAGCGACGGACCACACTGAGTGAGCAGACCACTCATGGCACAAAGCAAAATGATTCTCAGTGGCAACTCCCTCATCTCCACCATGCTAATGACCGCGATCCACCAAGATCAAGCGCAGAAAAACCCAGTTCCATGCCGAATTCTCGTTTTCCCCGCTTGGCATTCGATCCATCACGACCAATCATGGAGGCATGCCGCGCATCATCATCACCCTCGGTGACCCTGCTGGGATTGGCCCAGAGGTGATCAACCTCGCCCTAGCGTCTGGCGAGCTCCCCCGAGGATTTGAAATTGAAGTCATCGGTGACCGTCTCGCAGGAACTCCTGGCCAACCCGACACCATTTCCGCTGCCGCGGCGCTCGCAGCACTCGATCAGGCAGCGCAACAATTGAAAAATGGCTTAGCAGACGCAGTGGTCACTGGCCCCGTTTGCAAAGAGAGCCTCCAAAAAATCGGGTTCACCTTCCCTGGCCAAACCGAATTCTTCGCCGATGCATTCGGGGTCTCTGACTACGCGATGATGCTCACGGGAGCCACCCTCAGCGTGGCACTCACCACCATTCACGAGCCCATCTCGGCGGTGCCGCATCTCCTCACCCCAGAGCGGATCACGCGCGTCGGATTGCTCACCTCGGATTTCTTAAAGCGCCGCGGCATCCTCCATCCACGCATCGCCGTAGCAGGCCTCAACCCTCACGCCGGGGAAAATGGCGCTTTCGGCGACGAAGAGTCCCGAATCATCCAGCCTGCGATCGATCAACTGAATCGCCTCGCCATCGCAGACTTCTCTGGCCCCGCCGTGCCCGATGCGGTTTTTCGCGATGCAGCCCATGGCAAGTTCGATGCGGTCATCGCCATGTATCATGATCAAGGATTGATCCCATTAAAACTGTTAGATTTCGACACCGCTGTCAACGTGACCCTTGGATTGCCCAAGCCACGCACCAGCCCAGATCATGGCACCGCTTTCTCGATCGCGGGGAAAAACCTTGCGAACCCATCCTCCATGATCGCCGCGATCCGGCTTGCGTGTGAACTTTGCGGTTAGGACACTGGATCACGCTTGCCAATGCCGCGATAGAAGATCGCAAAAATGACAAAGCACACGGCGATCATCGCCGAAAGGACCGACCAGAATTCCATCCAGCCATGCCCGTCAGGCGTGATGCACACATTTCGTAACCAACCACAAAGCATCGCGCCCACCAGTGGACCAAGCCCGCTTGAAACCAACGCAAGCAATCCTTGAGCCTGCCCACGCATGCCAGGATCCACCCGGCGATCCAAAAATACCTGCGCGGTGATGAAGTAAAAGGTATAACACATGCCGTGCAATGCGATGCCGCCGATGTGCCAATGAATGGACCCACTCAAGCCAGCATAGGCACTCATTCCAAAGCGTAAAACAGAGAGCCCCAGCGCCCACAACAACACGGATTTCACCCGGAACCGCATCATCACCGAACCCACTAGCAGCATCGCAGCGATCTCGGAAATCTGCGCAATCGTCATGGTCGCAGTCGCGTGAGGATCGCCGAGCACTTGCAACAACTCGGGAGCATACATGTAGAATGCGGAAAGCGGCACCGAAAACAATGCCGTCACGGTGAAAAAGACAAAATGATCACGCTGCTTCATCAACTGAAACGCATCTAACCCCAAACGACTCTTCAGTGATGTCCCACCACCCAACGGCGGGGTGTAAGGCAAGGTGAGTGCAAAAACCCCCGCGAGACAACGCGTCACCGCCGAGGCATAGCCGGCCACCGGACTGGTGTCGGCATGAAAAACATAACTCGTCATCAAGCCTGCCACCACCCAACCGATGGTGGCACCCAGCCTCACCAAGGGAAATTGACACTCACCGTTTGCCAAATGAGTCAGTGAAATGGTGGTGAGAAGCCCCCATGAGGGACCCGAGAAAATCGAGTAAAGCCCTAACAGACCCACAAACCACCAAGGGTTCATGCCCGCGTCCAACGCTGCAAACGCTGCAAGTAGGGTCCCAGCCGCAAGAAATGACAACCACCCGTAAAGCCTCTCTGCCGAAATACGCTGATCGGCGAGCGCACCACCAACCAACGGCGCAATCAATGAGCACAAGGTGGGCAACACGAACATGAGCGCCACCCAGCCACCCAAGCCACGCGCTTTCAGAATGTTAGTCAGTGAGGAAAGCCAAAACCCTGGCGTCATTCCTTGCAAAAAGAACACCAACCAGAGCCATTTGAAAAAACCCTTAGGACTGGTCTGAATGGCGATCTCTTCCGGCACGGCCACTGACTAGTTGATCATTCCTTGCTTGGCGAGCGGGATATGCGACGCAATCTCAAAATCAAGTCCGAACTCACTCACCACTCACAGGTTCTAACGTGTAGCTTTCTTTGCCATCCTTGACCGCCCACCCTTGGTCCGCCAACTGACCGCGAAGCACGTCGGACTCCTGCCAGTTTTTCGCAAGCCGAGCCTGCCAGCGAGCATCCGCAAGCGCCCGAATCGACTCCGGAATGACCACCGACGCCTGATCCACCTCTTCGGGCAACGTCAACCCGAGAGCACGCATCAGTCGATTGAATCCCGCCAGCGCAGCCGCCGCATCATCACCTGTTAGATTCGCTGCCTCACGCAACCCAGTGAAAATCCCCCCAAGCGCACCCGGCGTATTGAGGTCATGATTCAAACTGTCCCAAGCACCTTGAAATGGCCCGAAGTCGGCGCTCGCCAACCGAGTATCAGGAGCGGTCATGGCAGCCAGTTGCCGAGTGCCCTTGGCGAGCTTTGCCAACGCTTCGCGTGCCGCCGAGAGAGACTCTAAAGTGAAATTGAGCGGCTTGCGGTAATGTGCACCAATCAACACATAGCGCAGCTCCATCGCCGAAAATCCACGAGCAGCTAGATCTTCTAACGTGTAGAGGTTGCCTAATGATTTCGACATCTTCCCACCATCCACGAGCAAGTGCGTGATGTGAAACCAATGCTCGGCAAAGTGACCCCCACAAGCGCATTCGCTCTGCGCGATCTCATTCTCGTGATGCGGGAAAACCAAATCCACCCCACCCGAATGCAAATCGAAGGTGTCACCCAAGTACTCCTGAATCATCGCCGAACACTCAAGATGCCAACCTGGACGCCCCTCGCCCCATGGAGACGCCCAAAAATTTTCACCATCCTCAGGCTTGCGACCTTTCCACAAAACGAAATCGGATAGACTATCTTTTTCGTACTCATCGGAACTGGATCGAGCGTTCTGAGTTTTACCGATTTCGAGCTCCCGCTGGTCGAGACGCGAGAGGCGACCGTATCCCGGAAACGATGAGATTTTAAAATACACCGAGCCGTCGTCGGAGGCGTAGGCGTGCCCCTTTTCCACCAGCGCGGCGATCATTGCAATTTGCTGCGGGATGTGTGCGACCGCACTCGGTTCGATGTGCGGTGGCAGCAAGCCAAGTTTTTCGCAATCGTTGTGGAATTTCATCGTCCAACCGCTCGTGAAATCCTTGAGAGATTTACCAGCTTTTTGCGAATCTCGGATGGTCTTGTCATCGACGTCCGTGATGTTGCGAACATGAAGCGTACGAATCCCGCCGGTTTCCAGCGTGCGGCGCAACACATCTTGAAGCACGAACGTCCGGAAGTTCCCAATGTGCGCCGGCCCATAAACCGTGGGCCCACAGCAATAGAAACGAAACGTGCGCCCATCCAATGGTCGCAGGTCACGCTCAGTCCGAGTCAAGGTATCGAAAAGCCGCATGCCGAGGGTTTAGGGGCCGATCCGCCCTGAGCCAAGAGCAAAGAGCGCAGAAACCGATTCATTTGGCGGCCAGAAGAAACTCCGCAACCCGCTCAGAGAACCACTCACCGGCCTCCCATGGCACGCGGTGCCCCGAACCGGGGGCGATCGCAAGCACCGCATTCGGCATCAAATCGACGGCACGCCTCGCGATCTCAAGGAATTTGAAATCATGTTCACCCACGACCCAAAGCACAGGCACGGTGATCTCCGGCAAGCGCGACCACAACGGACGCTGCGCCCCTAACGACCAGTCGACAAAGCTACGGGCAAGCTCACGACGCCGCGCAATGAGCGACCCACTCGCCTGTGCATCACGCATCGGCACCACCCCCAGCACCGCTTGGGAATTCCACGCCTCAAGAAATTCCTGCCAATCTCCCGTCAAGACTTGGCTCGCCCATTCGGCATCGCGTGCACGCCTCGCGCGACTCTCCGCCTCGCTTTCCAATCCTGGATGCGCGGAAACGATCACTGCAGCCTGCCACGGATGCTCCGCTTCAAGTAACGCATGCAAGGCCAGCCGCCCGCCCATGGAATATCCTAACAACGCCCGCCGATTCCCACGAAAAACCTCACCCCCAGCGTCCGCATGAATCGCCTTGCCAAAATCCACGAGTGGCATCGGACCGCACTCAAGAAACCGCCACAGATCCACAGCCCGCGAACCAATCCCGCAGCCAGCCATCGTTTTCGCAAAGCTTCGCCAATCCGCCGCCATGCCCACCGCACCATGCAAGCACCAGCATTCCATCGTCCCCGCATCACGGCGCTCATCGGCAAGTTTAGAATATTGGATCACGGCTTGAAGTTACCCAAAATGATAGACCCTTCCTTGGACTTCGCGAAGCCAAATTCACTCCATTGATGGAATCTTAAAAACGCCCGTTTGGGAACCTCCAGACATACCCACTAACTCACGAACGATTGGTGGATGCAGCAGTGATTTCAAATGCATTTAAATTCCAACCATCTTCATCGCGGCAACCCATACACCATTTTAATGAGAGATTTCCAGATGCCCAAGATTTCTCAGCGCCGATAAAAATTTCAGAGATGTGACAAAATTTTCACATGACAAAATTGCAACAATTCTTTCATCGGACCCGATGGAAAATCCGTCAAGTTTCCGACAAATTCAAAATTCATTCACCCCACGAACCACCCAAAAAATAAACTATGAAATCCATCTCAAACATGAGACAATCCTTTGGCTTCTTCGCCTGCGTAGCGATGATGAACAGTGCCCACGGCCAGTTCACTGGACCGAGCACGAAATCGACGCCCTACCTGCAACCAACCGCCGCTGGCTTTGAAGTCACCTCGCTTCTCACCGTCGATAACACGGGCGCGACTGCTGACGATACCGTACCCAAGGTCGGCGGTGGCACTTATGGCATGAACGGCATTCCAGACGGCCTCGGTGCATTCGACAATGGTGACGGCACCTTCACCTTACTCATGAACCACGAGCTTGGCACTGATGCGAATAGCAATCCGCTCGGCGTCACCCGCGATCACGGTGCCAAGGGCGCCTACGTTTCAAAATGGATCATCAACAAAAGCACGCTTGCGGTGGTATCCGGTGAGGACCTCATGAAAGAGGTTTATGGCTGGAACGCTAGCACACAGCAATCCAACACCACCACCAGCACCATCGCCTTCAGCCGGTTTTGCTCGGCAGATCTTCCAAAGGTGACCGCATTCTACAACGCCGCCACCGGACGCGGGACTCAAGAGCGCATTTTCATGCACGGCGAAGAAGGCGGAAGCACTGGTTACCAAGTTGGCACGGTGGCGACGGGTGCCAATAAAGGAAAGAGCTATGTTCTAGGGAAGTTCAACCTCACCACCAACAACTCAGGCCTCACGGGCGTGGGTGGTTGGGAAAATGCAGTGGCCAACCCATATGCCCAAGACCTGACGATCGTAGTCGGCAACAACGATGGCGGAACAGGCATCATGAAAAACGCAGTTTCGGTCTATGTCGGCACCAAACAAAATACCGGTAGCGAAGTGGACAAAGCAGGTCTAACCAACGGGACCCTCAGCCACATTCTTGTCACGGACAATGCTAAAGAAATCACTAACAACTCCACACGTACCACGAGTATCACGAATGGAACTACCTTCACGTTGAGCACGACTGCTTCCACCACCTTCTCACGCCCTGAAGATGGTGCCTGGAATCCAGCCAATCTCAACCAATTCTATTTCGTGACTACGGATCAACTCGACATGGCTTCGGATAATTTGGGATCTCAAGTCGGTCAAACCCGCCTCTGGCGTTTGACATTTAGCGACATCACGAACCCATCCTTGGGTGGTACAATCGACCTCCTCATCGACGGTCAAAGCGTCGGAAGTGAAAAGGTCAATATGTTCGACAACATGACAGTCAACGAATCGACCGGTCACATCATGCTCCAAGAAGACGTTGGCGGCAATGCCCACAATGGCAAAGTTTGGGACTTTGATCCGTCCACCTTCACCGGTACGACGAACTCAGGCACCTTGAAAAAAGTCCTGAAGCATGACGTGGCTCGCTTTGGCGATGCGTCCACCTCTGCGACAGCACCCTTCAACAACGATGAGGAATCCTCAGGTATCATCGACATCACCTCAATCATGTCGGGTGGTCTCAAACACAAGGGCATCACCAACGAAGCATGGTACATCGCGGTGGATCAAGCTCACTACACCTCCGCAACCTCAGGATCGACCATCACCACCGCTCAAGTGGAAGGTGGCCAATTGTTCTTGCTGCATGACATTTCCTCGTCTGCCGCAAACATCGCAATCGCTCGTGGTGGGATCGTTCGTGACCGCTTGACTGGCAAATACACTCAGAAAGTCACCATCACCAATAGCAGTGCGAGCACGATCGTTGGGCCATTCAGCGTAGCAATTGATGCGCTGAGCACAAACGCAACCCTCAGCAACCGCAGCGGCAACACCTACATCAACATCCCTGGCGCAAGTCAACTGGCTGCGGGTGCCTCCGCATCGGTGACTCTGCAGTTTGCCAACCCAACGAATGCGGCAATCAACTATACGACCCGCGTCAACATCGTCGCTCCGTAATCGACCTCGGTCTCAATGCAATCACGCTGGGGGGAACAATCCCCAGCGTACCATGCAAGTTTACCTAACAAAATCTAAATACTACGAAACAACCTACCATGAAATCAAATCAATCCATCAAGAGCGCGCTCATGCTCACGGCTGCCATCCTGCTTTCTACCAAAGCAAGCAATGCGGCTCTCTACTACCATGTGAGCATCGACACCTCATCACTCAGCTCAATCCCTGCATCGACCAGCGCTCCATTCGCACTGGATTTTCAGTTCAACGCTGGAGGAACGCTAAATAACAACACCGCCAACATCCATAATTTCAACTTCAATGGCGGTGCCACCTTAGGGGCTGCAACGATCACTGGTAGTGCCACGGGTGATCTTTCTACCACGATCGCACTCGATGACACGAGTTTTAGTGAACTCTACCAACAGTTCACGCCTGGTAGCGCAATCGAATTCGACATGTTCCTCTCAAACAATGAGGACAGCACAACGCCTGATTCGTTTTCAGTTTCCATCCTAGATGGCAACTTGCAAAACATCTCTACCTCAGGAGTCGGCAACTCGCTGATCCAATTCGATGTCAGCCCAACCGCAACCGCCAACCTCGGCGCTGGAACGGGTGACTTCACCGGCGTGGCTGCACCCACATTGAGCGCCATCCCCGAACCAAGTGCGCTCGCACTCTGCGCTCTTGGCAGCATGGGTCTCATCGCTCGCCGCCGTCGCAAAGCCTGATATCAAAACCAACCCGAAAGGCGGCGCCACCCCCGTGGCGTCGCCTTTTTGTTTCATTGAGGTTCATCGAAACAACGGCGAAGCTTGTCAAATGCCAGCGGGTGACGAAACTTACCGGATCAAACCCATGGCAGCCACCAACAACTCCGAAATCCGAGGGGCCCGCAAAGCGGAGATCTTTGGGACGCTCGCGGGCTGGGCCATGAGATGCTGGGCCGCCACCCTGCGCCACGAATTCGACGATCGCTGCGGGATCATGTCACTGGGGTCTCATCCTCACCCGGTGATTTTCGCCATGTGGCACAACCGAATTTTCACCGTCCCCCCAGTCTGGAGGATTTCCGGAGGAATGGGACGCAAAACCTCCGTGCTCACCAGTGCCAGCAAGGACGGTAGCATTCTTGCCGCCGCGATGGCCGTCTTTGGCATCGGCGCCATCCGCGGTTCATCGTCCAGACGTGCCGTCGCTGCCTTGATTGGCATGAAACGCACACTCGCAAGTGGCATCGACATCTGCATCACCCCCGACGGCCCGCGCGGCCCGCGCTACGGATTCCAGCCAGGCGTCATCAAACTCGCCCAATCCTCAGGTTCACCCATCATACCCATCCATGTCAATTACTCTTCAGCATGGCGGCTCAAAACATGGGATGGTCTTGTCATCGCCAAACCCTTCAGCAAAGTGACCATCATTTTTGATGCGATGCTTGTTGTTCCCGCCAAACTCGACAACGCTCAATTCCAAGACGAAGTCGCTCGGGCCCATGCGGCCTTGATCGCAGGTGCCGATGATGCCTAACTCAATCCTCTCATGAATCCACCCCAACTCCTCGATGGAAAATCCATAGCCGCCACCGTCCTCGACGAGTGTCGCGCCGAAGCAGCAGCGCTGTTAGAAAAAGGCATTCGCCCCGGCCTTGCCGTGGTGCTCGTCGGCAACGACCCAGCATCACAAGTCTACGTCGGATCAAAGACCCGTACCTGCAGTGATCTAGGATTCCATTCCCTCAAGATCGAACTCCCAACCGAGACCACCCAAGAACAACTTCTCAAGGTAGTCCAAGACCTCAACGCGGACCCATCGATTCATGGCATTCTTGTCCAATCTCCGCCGCCAAAACACATCGACGAAGAAGCGATCATCCGCGCGATCGATCCACGCAAAGATGTCGATGGATTCCACCCCGAGAATGTCGCAAAACTGGTGTTAGAAGACCCCACGGGCTTTGTCCCCTGCACTCCGGCGGGTTGCATGAAATTGCTAGAAGTCTCAGGCATCCCTACCGCGGGTGCCGAAGCAGTGGTAATTGGTCGTAGCATGATTGTTGGCAAACCGATGGCGCTTTTACTGGTTTCAAAAATCTCGAATGCTACGGTCACCATCGCACACTCGCTATCCAACGACCTTCCAGCGATCTGCCGTCGCGCCGATATCCTCGTCGCCGCCGTAGGCCGACCTGAAATGGTCAAGGCCGACTGGATCAAGCCTGGAGCCGTGGTCATCGACGTCGGAATCAACCGAGTCAGCGATCCCTCAAAAAAATCCGGCTACCGCCTCACCGGCGATGTCGCGTTCGAAGAAGTCGCCCCACTTTGTTCCGCCATCACTCCAGTCCCTGGCGGTGTCGGCCCAATGACCATCGCGATGCTCATGAAAAACACGCTGCAAGCTGCACGCCAATTTCACCCCTAAGCAATTCAAGCGTGGGACGGCATCATGAATGTCTAACGGGTGCTATTTCCCGATCCCAGTCTATCGTGCACACCCGCATGCAGGACATCGAACTCCCTATAAGAGCTGCTAGTGAGATCGCCAGCACGCACGGCGTTATCCCTGACCGTTGCGATGTGCTTCAAAACGGCAGCACCTTAGTTCTCCGCCTCAGCGAGAGTCTCGTCGCACGGATTGTCACCCATCTCGACGGCCCACGCCAAGGTAGCGGATGGTATGCACGGGAAACCGCCGTTGCTACGCACCTTGCGCGCCACAAAGCCCCCGTCATCCCACTGCACCCCGCCATCCCTCCAGGGCCATACGAACACCTCGGATTCCCCATGAATTTTTGGCAATTCGTTACCGCTACAGGAACCGATCCCGTCCCAGAAACGATCGGCAAAACCCTGCATCATTGTCATGAGGTTTTACGCGATTTTGACCAGCCTCTTCCGCACCTAGAGATTCTAGCAGAATCAATTAGAGTGTTAGACATGAAACATGCTCGCGATCATTTTTCACCATCTACCCTTGAGATGCTCCGAGGCCACCTCACCGCCACCATTGGCATCCTCGGCCAATTTCCGTCCCAACCGCTGCATGGCGATGCCCACCTTGGCAACCTGATGAACACAACATGCGGCCTCCTCTGGACGGACTGGGAGGATACGTTCACTGGCCCGGTCGAGTGGGATCTCGCCTCGGTCATCTGGAACGCGTTGATTCTCGAGGAAGATCAGACTACCGTGAACCAGATCCTTGGAGGCTACCGTCAGGCGGGCGGCGAGATCAGCCCGCTCGCGCTGCATCACAGCTTGATCGGTCGAGCCGCGGTGATGAGCGCATGGTATCCCATCCTCTATCCTAAACCATCACGAGACCGACAGATCAAATTGCAGCGCCGCTTGGAATGGCTTAAAACCATGACATCGTCAGATCAGTCAATCATCGCCTTAAATTTCCGGAATTGATCCCCAAACGCTTTCCTTACCCACCACTGCAGGTCATGATCTCGCCCATGCGCTTGGCTGTCATCAATCTCGTTGGACTCTCCCGCTCATTGCTCGGCCCAAACATGCCCAGACTCACCGCCTTTGCGAAAAAGACCGGCCTACAATCCTACCCGCCCGCATTTCCCGCAGTGACTTGCACCGCACAGTCTTCCATCGTCACTGGAACATCCCCTGCCAATCATGGAATCGTTGCGAATGGATGGTACGATCGCGAAAGCGCCGAAGTCCGATTCTGGAAACAAAGCAATCACTTGGTCCACGGAGAAAAGCTTTGGGACAAGTTACGCCGGGAGACTCCAGGCTTCACCTGTGCCAAATTGTTCTGGTGGTATAACATGCATTCCACCGCAGATTTCTCGATCACTCCCCGACCCCTTTATCCGGCAGACGGACGCAAAGTTTTCGATATCCATACGCAACCGATGGAAATGCGGGATGCTCTTAAATGCGACCTTGGCCCGTTTCCATTCCCCGCATTCTGGGGACCAGCCGCAGGGATCGCCTCGTCTGAATGGATCGCCGCATCTGCCAAGTGGGTGGAAGAGAAGCACTCCCCGACCCTAAGCCTCGTCTATCTGCCCCACCTTGATTATCCCCTTCAAAAAGATGGCCCGCTTGCTGCCAACATCCCAGAGGAGCTCCGCAAAATCGATGCGCTCACCGGCGAATTGATCGACTACTATGAGTCCCGTAATATTCGAGTGCTCGTGCTTTCGGAATACGGAATCTCCCCTGTCACACGCGCAATCCATTTGAACCGTCTGTTCCGCGAAAAAGGCTGGATCCTCACCAAGAACGAGCTGGGCCGCGAAACGCTCGACTGCGGCGGCTCACGTGCATTTGCCGTTGCGGACCACCAAGTGGCCCACATCTACATCCATGACCCAACCATCCGCGAGGAGGTACGCAATCTTCTCACATCGACACCCGGGATCGATGAGGTCCGAGATGCCCACGACTGTTGGGGAAAGGGTATCGCAACCGAACGTGCGGGTGACCTGATCGCCATCGCAGCAGAGGATGCGTGGTTTACCTATTATTTCTGGGAAAATGACGATATCGCACCTGACTATGCACGGACCATCGATATTCATCGCAAGCCAGGCTATGACCCCTGCGAGTTATTCATTGATCCTGCCATTCGCTTCCCGAAGTGGCGAATCGCCATGTTCCTTTTGAAAAAGAAGCTCGGCCTGCGCGGACTTCTGGACGTCATTCCGCTCGATGCCTCCCTTGTAAAAGGATCCCATGGCCGAGATCGGGTTCCGCCGGAAGAACAACCGGTTCTGTTGGGAACCGATTATCCTGTTACATCCGCAGAGGACGTTCACGAAGCCATCCTCTCCGCCGCTCGGAATCTGCCTGCGTAAACAATCCTCAATCCACGCACATCTCAACCCTGCTAGATTAGATCTACCCGACGACTTAGCCGATTCCTAGTTGGCAGTGTTCGCCGTCGTCTTAAGCTGGGGCTTGAGCAGGGCCTTGAAATCCTCGCCCCACTGCCGAGCGGAATCATGATTGATGTATTTTTCCAAATGCGCGAGCATTCTAACAGACGCATTCGCTTCGTCTCCATGATGGAATAGATCCACTTCCATATCCCACTGTAGCTTTGGCTGCGTCTCCGTTATGAATTTTTCATACTCCGGTGCCTGCAATGCACTGGCCATCCCAATCTTTTTCGGCGCTCGAGCCTCGGACGCCCACTTTTCTGCTTTTGCTGCTTCCTGCTGGATACGCTTAATCCAAGCGGCGCGCAATTCACTCACACGACTGGGTGTTCGAAGCGGAGGAAAAATGATGGTCTCATAAACCTGATCGAGATGGATCGGTGACAAGGCCCACTGATCTCCCTTGATCGAATCGATCCCATACACCGAAGCAAAGACGGTTGAGGTCACGGGCTTGCCAAGAACACCCTCTTGACCCTTCAGTGGATCAAGATCCCGAAAAATGGCATCCACGGCTTCCTGCGCCTCGGCAGCAAGCTTCGGCCGGTCCACTTTCTCAGAGGCGGCCTCAATGGTCAGTA
>CAILVZ010000252.1 GCA_903837825.1 Akkermansiaceae bacterium
TCCAGCAGGAGGTGGAAGTGATTGGACATGATGCAGTAAGACAAGACCCGGCATCCCGAGAAATTCTCCTGCATCCGCATGAACATCCGAAAGTGCTCGCGTTCCTCGTCGCCAAAGACGAAGCGCCGGTCCACCACCCGGCTGATGCAGTGGTAGATCACGGGCTTTTCCCGCGAATCCTTCCAAGGCGACAGCCATCGCTTACTGCTCATGCCCCCATCCTACGGCTCCCAGCCCACGCTGCAAGAGGAAACTATACTTTTTGTCTGGGATCTTGAATAGGATCTTGAATAGAATCTTGAATAAAATAAAATTAGAAATCCTTATTGGGTTGCTGGCATTGACTTTGCCTTAATCCCCAGAGGGTGAGCGGCGCAGGGATTTTTTATGAGAGACAATGCGCTTGTCGTGCACTGATCGGATTTTCGAGTTGCGTGAACGTGGGCGTTTCTGGCGCCGCATTTTTTCGATCGCCTGGGTCTTGGCGATGGCCCGGCCCTCACGGATTGCCTCAAGTTGTTGGCAAAGCTCGCGCCTCGCGAGGAAGCGATTCATCTCACGCGAGCGGTCCATCTGGCATTTGATGCAAACTCCGGTCGGCAAGTGCTTGAGAAAAACGCAGTTTGAGGTCTTGTTGATCTTCTGGCCACCCGCTCCCGAGCCTCGAACAAACTTCTCAAGTAGGTCGGCATCTACCACGCCAAGGGCTGCCATGCGCTTCTCAAGAGCTTGGAGTTTGTCGGGGCCTAGTGGATTTTCCATTTTGAGAGGAGCGGATCGCGGCGTTGAAATGACATGTACTCAAACTGCTGTTAGGTCATATGGGTTTTGCATAGGTTTCGCAGCGGCGATGCCACCCTTCGATCCAGCGGGATTCGCCGCGGGCATTGGGGGAGTTGGCGATTCGCCGTGAAAGGACGCGTTTGGCTGATGCGGCAAATTCAGCTGCTGCGGCATTGCCACTGGCGACATCTTTCATTCCGCCGAGCACCTGCAGCAAGCCCCAGCCATACCCGTGGTAGCGCTCGGCGACTTGGGTGCCGTCGCCTTTGAAATTCACGTAGTCAATCAACGCATAGGTCCCGTGTGGAGTGCTGGAGACCTTGTAGTAATTTGCCTCAATTCGCACTTTCTCGCTCGCGGGCGCAGCGGCTAGAATCTTGGGCAAGGCCTCGCGTGATCTTGCGATGATGAAATCGGTCTGCAGGGGAACATTTTCGGAAAGCCATTTCCTGAGGTCGCTCATGCGCGCTCCCTTGAAGTCCTTTTGGAACTCGGCCTTGGAATTCCATGGGCTGTGAGGTTCACGGGCGATGGCTGGGACCAGCACCTTTTGCTTGCGGGCGAAGTCGATGAAGTGCGGCCAACTCTCGCTGAAGCGTCCTTGAAAGCCTGCGGGGTACCAGATGAAGTGGCCGATCCCCAGTGACGGAAACTCCTCGCCAGCATTCCAAGTGGTGAGGCCCGCCACACTCCCCGCGCACTCGTTTTGCCAAATTTTCCGACCAATGGCTGCTTTTTGATTCGGGCTGAGGCTGCCCGACCCTGGAGAAATTTGGCCACCGGGTGCTGAGGTGGAAATCAGCATGATCGCAGAACAAATCCAATAGGCCACTTGCATGCCCACAGCATATCGTCATGCTGACCCCAGCCGCAAGCATCCTCACTTATGAACCGTATTCCTTGGGATAAAATCCTCACTTTCACCCCGCTGGATCTTGGTAAGCTGGTCGTCAGCGCCTTGGTGATCCTGTTCGTGAATAAAATCCAACTCGTCAACGATCGCATCTCCGCCCTGCTCATTGCGTTGCCACTGACCTCGCTCATCGCGCTGATTTGGATGCAGTACGCGGGGCAATCGCCTGCACGACTCGCCAATCACGCCGAGGGCACGTTCTGGTTTGTACTCCCGACCTTGCCGATGTTCCTGATTCTCCCGTGGATGCTGCGCAACGGATGGGGGTTTTGGATCGCGCTCGCGGCCAATTGCCTTTTGACCATTGGGTTCTTCTGGCTGACCGTGGTGCTGCTAAGGAAATTCGGGATCGATCTGATGCCGAAGTGAGGGCGGTTTTTCAAAAAAGAACCAGATAAGGGTTGTCACGAGGGTGATTTTCTGGTTTGACCATCAGCCCGGCATCGATGCTGGAAACTCTGTTTGCATATCCTATTTTGAGCGAAGAACCTCCGGCACTGCTTCCTGAAAACGTCATTTCGTTTGAACAAGCACCTCTGGCTTCGCGATTTCCCGGTTCTCCTATGAAAAGTGATCTCCTCGATAAAGCCTCTGAAATCGTCTCCGACCCGCTGGTGTTGGTCAATTTGGTGTCCCAACGCGTCAGGCAGTTGAACAGTGGACGTTCTCCCTTGATCGCGATCCGTCCTAGCATGGGCGTGAGCGACATTGCCCTCACTGAAATCATCGAGGGCAAAATCAAGCTGATTCAGCGGGAATCCCCATAATCGGTCGTTCCGAGATCGGATCACCTTGCCATGAGCACGGAAATCGCAACGAACCGCAAGGCTGGGCGCGATTTCCATATCACGGAAAAATATGAGGCCGGACTGGTGCTGAAAGGCAGCGAGGTCAAGTCGATCCGTGCTGGAAAAATCAACGTCTCGGATGCGTTTGCCCGGGTGGAGAATCACCAAGTCTTTCTCTACGGTTGCGACATCCAACCATGGCAGACCGCCGGCGACTGGTTCAACCACGTTGCGAAGCGCCCGAGGCAGTTGCTGTTGCACAAGCGGGAGATCTTGAAGCTCGCGAATGCCACCGCGGTCAAGGGTTGCTCGCTCCCCCTCCTTCGGATCTATTGGAAAGACCGCCGCGTGAAGGTGGAAATCGGTGTCGGTAAGGGAAAAACCCACTCCGACCAACGCCAAGATCTGAAGGAAAAAGTCGAATTACGCGAAGCTCAACGCGAGATGTCACGCTTCAACCAGCGCTGAGCCGTCCCAGAGCATCACGGAATTTTCTCGTGGATCACGGTGGAGGCGCACCGTCGGGCTTTACCCGAGATGGAGGATCGGTCGGCGGGCGAGAAATCACGCTGCCGGAGCTTTCGGTCCGAGCACTTGGCGAATGCGATGATCGAAAGTCGTCCGAACTCGGCATCCCAAATAAGTCAGGCATGCGAATCCCGTCATCGGGCAATTCGGGCATCGCAGTTTCCCGAGGGAGCGCGTCTGGAGCAGGGGAGTGGTTTGCAGTCGCTTGACTTGCAGGCCCCGCATGATGGGACGCACACGAGACGAGCCCCACCACAAAAACGAACAACAAGGATAGGGTGATTTTTGAGGCGGTCATTAGATGTGTGGCGGTTGCGGATTTATTTCACTCAAGCGTGTTACGGCCCCAAGCGCAAGGCCGACGTGACGGGCCTCGTAGGGATGCATCACCTGGAGACACTTGCGGCGACATGGACAACGCAGTCGCTCGCACAATCATTCATATTGTCTGGAATTTTGTATTGAAAGCTTGCTGCGATATTCCAATCGGGTGACTTGCCAGCCACGCAGGCCAGTGTAGGAATCAATCCATTCCATGAAATGGCATATCATAATCCTCTGGTGTCTTTGCATCGTATCTGCATTCGCTTGGGATCTGCCGGATGTGCATGATTCGCCCGTTGCGGGTGATTTCATCATCGCTGAAAATGGCAAGGCCGCATCGATCCTCGTGGATCCGCGTGAGGCCAAGGTTGTCCGATTTGCAGCGGATCAGCTTGCATCGGACATCGCAACCGTGACCAATGTGGATTCGCGAAAAAATTCGGCAACCGATGCAGTGATCATTGTGGGCAGCATTGACAGCCCATTGATCAAAGAAGCAGCCAAGGCTGGGGGCATCGATCTAACGAAAATCAAGGGGGCTTGGGAAAGTTTTCACATCGAGGTCGTGGCGAATCCGCTGCCGATGTCCCATCCCGAAATCACCCGCGCTATCTTGGTGATCGGTAGCGACCGCCGCGGCACGGCATACGGTGTTTTTTCCCTTTCAGAAGCGATCGGCGTCTCGCCTTGGTACTGGTGGGCGGACGTTCATCCCTTGAAAAAGTCCGCTCTCTACCTGACTTCAAGTTCCTTTGATAGCGGTTCGCCATCGGTAAAATACCGTGGAATTTTCATCAACGACGAAGACTGGGGCATGCAACCTTGGGCGGCAAAGACCTTTGAGAAGATACCTGCCGATATCGGTCCCAAGACCTATGCTAAGGTCTTTGAGCTGATGCTGCGACTGCGCACCAACCTCATATGGCCGGCGATGCATCCCTGCACCAAGGCGTTCAATTTCTATCCAGAAAACAAACAGCTCGCGGATGACTATGCGATCGTCGTGGGTTCCTCCCATTGTGAGCCGATGTTGCGCAACAATGTCAATGAATGGGATGCCAAAATCCGCGGCGAGTGGAACTATGCCACCAATCGCGAAAAAGTCGTCACCTACTGGGAAGAGAGAGTCCGCGCCAATGCCGCCTATGAAAGTATCTACACCATGGGCATGCGTGGCATCCATGACGGGGCGATGCCCGGTGGCGGAACCCTTGATGAAAAGGCTCGTCGACTGGGGGAAATCATCGCCGACCAGCGCAGCATTCTCTCGCAGTCAATCAATCTGGATGCGACCCAAGTCCCGCAGATGTTCTGCCCTTACAAAGAGGTTCTGCCAATCTATCGGCGTGGTGTGAAGATTCCGGACGATGTCACTCTCGTCTGGGCAGATGATAACCATGGTTATCTCCGTCAGCTTCCAAACCCCGAGGAGCGCAAACGTTCTGGGGGATCTGGCATTTACTATCACCTCTCTTATTGGGGAGCACCCGCTGACTATCTCTGGTTGTCGTCGATTTCACCGGCCCAGATTTCCACGGAGATGACCAAGGCTTGGCAACTCGGTGCCGACCGCATCTGGGTCATCAATGTCGGCGACATTAAGCCGGCGGAAAAGGAGCTCAGTTTTGTGATGGAGCTGGCTTGGAACGTCAAACGCTGGCCGCCTGAAAAAGCGCAACAGTTCACCCGCGATTGGGCCGCCCGAACCTTCGGTATTGCCCTGGCTGACGAAATCGCCGGAATCCTTAACCCATACTACCGTCTTGCCCAATCGGGGAAACCCGAACACGTCGACAAACTCGACTTTGCGCCCGCAGAATCCGAGGCTCGGCTTGCCGAGTACCGTGTGCTTGCGCAGAAGGCTCAGGATCTGGTCGTTCGCGTGCCCGATTCGCTCAAAGATGCCTATTTCGAACTTGTACTGTACCCGGTTGCTGGAGCGGCGTGGATGAATGAAAAACACCTACTTGCCCGCAGGGGGGACGAGTTTAAGGCGGCGGTAAAGGATGCAGATTTAAAAATCCAGAAGCTGACGCGCCGATACAATGAAAGCATCGCGGGCGGCAAGTGGCGACTCATGATGAGTTCGCATCCGCGCAAGCAGCCCGTGTTTGATTTGCCAAAAACTACCGTTGCCGCACCGACTCATGATCCTGTTCTCACCATTCCCGCTGCTCAGTTCACCGATAAGCTTGAGCGCGAATTCGGTCGGTTCGTCATGATTCCAGGTCTTTCGGAGGGGGGCGTCGCACTTGCTCCAGTGACCGCGCCTTCATTCACAGTGGAAAGCGCTCCGCGGTTAATGTTTGAAGCGAAGCTTCCCATGGGGCAACACGCGGCTTGCTTTCGCTTCCTTCCCACCCAACCGCTCTACAGTGGCCGCCACCTCCGAGCCGCGATTTCGATCAACGGCACTCCCTTGCGGGAGATCGACATCGAGGCCGGAGAAATGTCCACGACTTGGAAAGCGAATGTGCTGCGCGGCTATGCAGAGGCGTCCGTGGAATTCACCACGACCACCGATGCGACCACCATCGAAATCCGTTTCATTGATCCCGGGCTTGTGCTCACGGAAACGCGGTTCTATTGATCCCAATGGATCACTGGATGTGGATTAGGCGTGAAGCCAAGCCATCCGTTTACTCCTCTGAAATTCAGTTAGATTTTGCTCACGCATTGCGGATGTTGCGGATCGCAGTCGCCATGTCGGGTGCGCGGAAGGTGGAGGAACCTGCGACCATGACATTGGCACCGGCGGTGTAGCAGCGCGCCGCTGTGGCCGCATCGATGCCGCCGTCGACTTCGATGTGATATTGCAATCCTCTCGATTTCCGGAGTTGGGTTGCTGCGGTGATTTTTTCCAGGACTTCGGGCATGAATGCTTGCCCGCCAAAGCCTGGGACCACGGTCATGCAGAGAAGCAGGTCGATGTCCCCCAAGAATGGCTCGACGGCATCGATCGGTGTGGCGGGGTTGAGCGCGAGGCCTGCTTGGCAGCCCGCTTCACGAATGCGCTTCAAGGTTTCGGCGACGTCATGGTCGGACTCGACATGCACGGTGATCAGGTCGGATCCCGCAGCGATGAATGCATCGAGGTAGTGGTCAGGCCGTGAAATCATCAGGTGAACATCGAGAAAAATATCGTTTGATTCGTGCACGGCTTGGACGACCGCCGGGCCGAAGGAAATATTTTCCACGAAGTGGCCATCCATCACGTCTAGGTGCATCCAGTCGGCTCCAGCGCGGATGGCGCGGCTCGTTTCATCACGGATGCAGGAAAAATCGGCTGCCAGCAGCGATGGGGCGATGACGCGGTCTTGGAAGTTCTTCGGGATCACGGGATTGATACGAACCATGAATCTCGCGTCGAGGCACGGAAATTTTTTGGTGGTTTGAGTGAATTGCGGGTCGAAGTGCGCTGGGGGGTGGGGCGGGAAAGAAATCCGCGTGCATCGTTGGGCGGCATCGGTTACGGATCGGGGCATGGAAGACGAGGGTCCGATCATTGATTTGCACAGCGACGTTTATTTCATGGGGCAGGCGCTCCGTGAAGCGCGTAAGGCGTATGCGGCGGAGGAGGTCCCTGTGGGTGCGGTCGTCGTCCGTGAGGGTCGGATCATTTCACGTGCATGGAACCAGGTTGAAACGCTCAAGGATGCCACCGCTCATGCGGAGATGTTGGCGCTTACGGCGGCGCAGGAGGCCTTGGGGGATTGGCGGCTGGAAAAGTGCACGCTGTATGTCACCAAGGAACCCTGCCCGATGTGTGCGGGGGCGATCGTCCATTGCCGGCCGGAGCGGGTGGTTTTCGGTTGCCCGGATTCCAAGGCGGGGGCGGCAGGGGGTTGGATCAATTTGTTGGAAGCCAATCCGCCGCTCAATCATCGCTGCGACGTCACCGCAGGGGTGCTTCATGAGGAGTGCCTTTATCTCCTCCAAAGCTTTTTCCGTGAAGCCCGCGAGCGGAAGAAGGTCGAACGAATCGATCACGAGGGATGATTTCAGCACATTCACCCGCCGCCGTGCTTGCACCCCAGCCCGCATCCCGATAAACCCTCGTTGTGGCCGCCAAAGCAAAGACAGCTCCTCAGAAAGCCGGAAATTTTTTCGCGGTTGTGGGCAGTGACGAGGGTCTCGTCCGCGAGAAAGCCTTGGAGCTGTACAACCAGTTGACTGGCGGCGTTGACGATGGGTTCACCCATGAGGTGATCGATGGCATAGCAGACAATTCCGATTCGGCTTACGAAATTTGCGCATCCACGGTTCAGGCGTTACTGACGATCCCGATGTTCGGCGGCGACAAAGTCGTCTGGCTACGCAATGCCAATTTTCTAGCAGACAATGTCACGGGGCGCTCGCAGCGGACGGAATCGGGTGTGGAAAGTCTGCGTGCGACACTCGAGAAAGGTATCCCTGACGGCGTCAAATTTCTCATGACCGCGCAAGGCTTGGACAAGCGCCGAGCGTTTTGGAGGTACATCGAAAAATCGGCGAACGTCCAGGTCCATGACCGCATCGACACCAGCCGAGATGGTTGGCAGGATGAAGTGGCTGCGCTGGTGACGCGCCGCGCCAAAGATCTTGGTTTGAGCTTTCACCCCGACGCTTTGGCATTGTTCGTGATGCTTGCGGGTGAGCAATCCCAGCAGATTGGCAACGAGCTTGAAAAGTTAGACCTCTATCTCGGGGAAGATCGTCGAGTCATCAGCGAGGATGATGTCCGCGTGTTGGTTCCTCTCAGCCGCGCGGCTGTGGTTTTTGAAACGGGCAAGGCCCTCCAACTTGGCAATGTCTCGCGCGCGATTCAGTTGATCGATGAGCAGTTAGAAGCCGATGAATCGGCGATCGGCATCATGCGGGCATCCATCATCTCGGTGGTGCGCAACTTGTTCATGGCGAAGTTGATCATCGAGAAATTCAAAGTCCCCACGGGGAATTACAGTTCGTTTTCTGGGGCGCTCAACCGGCTTTCTGATGCGGACCGCGCATGGCTCCCGCAAAAAAAAGATGGCTCGGGAGTCAATGTTTTCCCGATCTTCCTCGCCGCTGAAAATGCAAAGAACTTCGATCTCGCTGGCCTTCAACACGTGATGGAAGCCACCCTCAAGGCCGATCAGGCGCTCGTCACCACGGGACTGGATCATCGGTTGATCTTGCATCGGTTGGTCGTGGAGATCGCAGCTGCTCGAAAATCACCCACTTCCTCACGCCGATGAAATTCATCATTTCCGCCATTCTCATTGGTCTACTCGCTGGTCTGTTAGGAGCCCTCTGCGGGGTGGGTGGCGGGCTGGTGATGGTGCCGGCATTCGTCTATGCGCTGGGCGTCGAGCACAAGCAGGCGGTGGCGACTTCGATGGCGGTGATCATTGTCACCGCGGTCGCGGCTACGGCGAACAACGTCCGCATCGCGGGTTTGATTGATTGGAAAATCGTGATCGCGGTGGGCATGGCCTCCGCGCTTGCCGCATGGTTCGGCAGTGATCTCATGCGTTCGCTGAGCAATCAAACCCTCAGCCGCATCTTCGGATGCGTGTTGGTGGTGTTTGGGGTTAGGATGCTTTGGAAGGGCTGACCGAACGGTTTTTCATGCGGTGGACTACCACCGGGACGATGAAGATCAGCAGCGTGAGCACCGAGGTCCCCATGTCGAAATACTTGCTCGCGAGAAAATCGTGAATTCCATTGCCCGCAGTGAGGAAGTGTCGCGGCACGCTGAGAAGCAGCTTGAGCCCAAGAATCCCAATGACGACGAACGCGCAGGTTTCTAGGAAATGGTAGCGGTGCATCAGTCTCACGAACCCTTGAGCCGCGAAGCGCATGGCGAGGATGCCAAGGAACACCCCCGTGCAGACCAGAATCA
>CAILVZ010000253.1 GCA_903837825.1 Akkermansiaceae bacterium
GCGGTGAGACGTTCGGTCCGCCCACGCCCGCGTATTCGCCGGAAAGCAGAGTGCCGACGAGGTAATAAAGCCAGTCGGGGTCGGCCATGCAGTCGCTGTCCGTGTAAACAATCACATCCCCCGTCGATTCGTGGGCGCCGACATTGCGCGCAAAGCTGAGGCCCTTGTTTTCCTGACGAATGTTTTTGATCCAGGGATGCCGCGCGGCAATTTCTTGGGTGTCGTCTTTTGATCCATCATCCACAAGGACGACTTCGTAGTTCGGATAATTGATGTCCTTCAGCGAAGTGAGGCAGCGGTCGAGCGTCTTCCCGCCATTGTAGGAGCAGACGATCACTGAGGCTTTCGGATATTCTCGCAGTTTGACGCGCGAGGTCATGGAGTCCTCGCCGAAGAAAAGGCTCTTCACGGTCTCGAACGCTGGCTTTTTTGTGCGGTCGCGCCGCACCAGACCGAAGGCCCAGTCCAAAATCTCCTGCCCGCCGCGGAACCACTCGTCCGTCCATGCATAGACGATGGTGCCTGCGAGACCGCCGCGAACGACGCTTTCGATATGCCAGCGCAGCATTTCCGCCTGCTCTTCCTCGGGGTGCCGGATGGTATCCATGCCGAATTCGCCAAGGATGAGTGGCTTGTCGTCGGCCAGATTTTGAAGCCTCGCCAGGTAGCGATCGAAGTCATCCTGGCGGTGCAGGTAGACATTGAATGTCACAAAATCGCTGTTCTGCGGGAGGAGATACTCGGTCGGCGGATAGCTGGCGTAAGAAAAAAGGGCGCGTGGGTCTTCCGCTCGGCCGATGTTGATGAGTTGCTCGACAAACTCCGTGACTTGCCGTGCTCCCAGCCAGCGCACCATCGTCGTCGGGATTTCATTGCCGACCAGATAGCCGAAGACCGCAGGATGGCCTGCGTTTTTTTTAACCCCGTCGCGAACGGCTTTCTTTGCCTCGTTGCGGATTTTTGGGTTGTTCAGAAATTCCAAATGCTCGGCCCATGGAATCGAGATGAGCGCTCGAATGCCTCGCGATGCGCAAAGGTCCAGAAACCACCGAGGCGGCACATAGTAGATGCGGACGAGATTCACACCGGCCTCGACCATCATGTCGAAATCCTTGGCCGCCGCTTCGGGAGTCCCGAAGTGATCGCCTTGGGCGTCGGGCGCGAAAGGGCCGTAGGTCACGCCTTTGATGAAAAACTTTTTATCTCCCTCGAAGAAAAACTTGGCGCGCACGCGCACGGGCTGCATTTCAGTCACGTAAGCTGGTATAAATTGACCCTCTAAAAATGCGAGCGCGTATTTTCTAGAAGGTCCAGCAGGAAGATCAGGGCGTTTTCTTCAGCGCATCGGCAAGGAGCGTCTCTGTGAGGAGTTCAGGAAGAATGATAGGAGCTGCGGGGTTGGCTGCGGGGTAGATGATGTAAAATGGCACGCCGACGCGGCCGAAGCTTTTGAGTGCGGCGGTGATTTCCGGGTTGGCGTTTGTCCAGTCGGCTTTGACGGGGGTTATGTTTTTTTCCTTCAGGAGGGCGCGGATGGTCGGGGTGTCGATAGCGGTGCGCTCGTTGAATTTGCAGGTGATGCACCAGTCGGCGGTGAAATCCACGAAGACC
>CAILVZ010000254.1 GCA_903837825.1 Akkermansiaceae bacterium
AAGCTTTGCATAGAAAGGCCTGGACGATCGGACATCTGTTTGAAGGTTGGATGGTTGGGCTTGGCATCGACCAGAACCAGCTCAAGCGACGCCCCGCCAGCCGCATCGGCCTTGAACCGTCCCTTGGCCGACAGGTCCTTTTCGACGGTCTTTTTCAGATAGTCGGCCAGATCGCCAACCTCCCGGGCGCCATAGGTCTTCACGCCGCCGGAAACGAACTTCGGATCGAGCGTCACCGTCACCCGGCTCACCACAGGATCAATCGGCTCAGCAAAAGCCGCCGAGCCCATCAGGCTTAAACCCGCCGCCACCATCAAGACCCGCGCAGACCTGTTCATGGAAATCTCCCGTCGAATGACTGATATGCAGCCTGAAGCGAGACTAGGGCAAAAATGGGACGGGGAGGAGGGTTTTGAGAGCGGGCCAACGGCTCAAAATGCCACGAGGGTGACCGTCCAGCGCCCGGGCATAGGACTGCGATCCGATATGCAGTGCCTTGTCCTCTGCAAGAACGAGGTCCGGGGTCAGGCTGGTCTCCCCATCAAGACCTTTATAGACGGGCGCAAAATCGACCGAGAGCGTCTGGTCCAACAGGTCTTTAAAACTGTCGATGAC
The DNA here is from genome assembly GCA_903837825.1 of Akkermansiaceae bacterium. Lineage (GTDB taxonomy): Bacteria > Verrucomicrobiota > Verrucomicrobiia > Verrucomicrobiales > Akkermansiaceae > Luteolibacter. The sequence goes on from CAILVZ010000254.1 coordinate 616, forward strand.
GAAATAGGTCTGCTGAAAATCATCAATCCGGTAACGGGTCCGCATGACCCTCTGCAGGTCAAACCCTATGCGGTTGGGCGAGTTGCTCTCTAGGGCAAATAGGGATTCTGTCGCGCTGGACACGACGCCAGCACCGTAGATTTTGGGGCCATCTTGGGTCTGCATGAGGCCGAACTCTACCGTGTACCAATAGAGCCTCGACAGTTTCTCTATGGCGTTGAATTGCAAAGATCGAAGTCCGCCCTCCCCATAGGCCTGCATATAGTTAGCAAACATCGGATGGGCGAGAAGCGGGACGTGACCGAATACATCGTGAAAAATGTCCGGCTCGGGGATGTAGTCGATCTGCTCTGGCGTTCGGATAAACCGCCCCGCAACAAAGGTTCGGTTGGCAAGGTGCCTGAAGAAGTCCTCCGCTGGCACCAGACCTGGCACTGTTTCCACCCGCCATCCGGTCAACTGCATGAGCTGTTTGGAAATCTGTTGAAGGTCAGGGATGCCGCCGCGCCCCATGTCCAGCAGGTCCAACCCGCTGAGAAACTCTGGGACCACCCGATCTTTGAGCAGATCGAGTTGGAGCCTATAGAGACGGTCCCAGGTTGCATGTTCAAGGGATGTGTAGCTGGCCCAGTCCTGCGGGATCGTCCAGTCAGCGTTCGCGCCGGGTGGAGGCGATTGCCGAAAATCGTTGTGCGCGCTGCTCATAGGCCAAAAACTGTCACAGCACCGGTGAAATTTTTTGCCATTCTTCGCCGATAACGACGCCATTTTGAACGAGAGCCACCTCGACGAGCCGGATCGCTGAATTCTACGCCCGGGTCTGACCCATGCCGAGCTATCGGAGCCTCAAACCGGTAATGCGGTTGTGAACTTGTCGACCGATAGGACAAAATGAGAGGAGGCTGTCACCACGCTGGGATGGACCAAAAGAGATCGCATGAGAAAGTTCTGGTAGGCCTCAACACTGTCGCTGACCACGCGCAACAGGTAGTCCCAGTCCCCCGACATGGCGAAACTCTCGAGCACCTCGTCTCGGCCATTGATGAACTTTTGAAAGTCCGCGCGGGTGTCGGGCTGGTGGTTCTTTAGTCGGATATTACACATCACATTGACCGATAGACCAATGGCTCGGGCGTCAACGCTCCGCGTTAGTTTGCCCAAGACGCCGGTCTCTTCCAGCGAGCGGACCTTGCGCCAACAGGAAGATTGGGACGAGCCGACCTTCTCAGCCAGACTTTGAGTGCTAAGATTAGCATCAGCCTGGAGGGCACGGATAATTTTCCGATCAACGGCATCTAACTCGATCATTATCCATGCTCGGATTGGCTAAGACTTGTTCAAGTCACATATTATCCATTGCTGGCTAATTGTGAACCCTTCCATTCAGGCCGCTGCGCTAGATTTTGACCTTAAGGTTAGGGGAGCGAGGCTGTGGACCGCGATTGCGAAAATCCTTTAGGGCTGGATGGCTTTGAATTTATCGAGTTCTGCGCGCCGCAAAAGGGCCAGCTTGAGCCGGTCTTTGCGGCGACAGGATTCACTCGCGTCGCGCGTCACCGATCCAAGGATGTCGAGTTGTGGCGCCAAGGGGGCATCAACCTCATCGCCAACTATGAGCCCCGCAGTCCTGCAGCCTATTTCGCCCAAGAACATGGACTGTCAGTC
>CAILVZ010000255.1 GCA_903837825.1 Akkermansiaceae bacterium
ATCTCAGATGAGGTCATCCATGCGCTCGGCGAAAATTTGTTAGATTCAGACGCAACCCAAAGTGCCGCCCAAAAATGGGCACAGTTCATGGCGGACCTCCAACAATTCGCGATCATTGCGGCTGAAGGCCACACCACACCGGCACCAGAAAAACAATCCGCATCGATCGTGATTGCAACGCATGACCGCCCTGATGCCTTGCGTGATTGTTTGCGCTCACTCAGCGAGCAGAAATCTTCCCATGCCACCCAAATCATTGTCGTCGACAATCACCCAGAATCCGGCCTAACAGCACCTGTCGTCGCCGAATTTCCAGCGGTGATTAAAGTAGATGAGCCGCGTGGTGGCCTTTCCTATGCAAGAAATACCGGATTCGCCGCAAGCACAGGAGATATTCTCGTTTGCACCGATGACGATGTCACCTTCCCCAACGACTGGCTTGAAAATCTATTAGAACCATTTGATCGTAACGACGTGATGTTAGTTACGGGTAATGTGTTACCCCTTCAGCTTGAAACCCACTCACAAATTGAATTCGAGAATTATGGTGGGCTTGGCCGAGGGTTTGAGCGCCGCGAGTTCGATCGGAAATGGTTCAACTCTTTCCGCCGGAAAGCGGTGCCCACGTGGACGATTGGCGCCACTGCCAATGCGGCAATCCGAGCGTCTCTTTTGCACGATCCCGCAATCGGTTTGTTGGATGAATCTTTGGGGACAGGCACCCCAACGGGATGCAGCGAGGACACCTATCTCTTTTACAAAACCCTCAAGGCTGGCCACACGATCATTTATACCCCGAAAGCCTTTGTCTGGCACAAACACCGGATCGATGCAGATGGCCTCCATCGACAAATTTTGAATTACAGCAAAGGCCATGCGGCATACAACCTCACCACTTTTCTCCGCGATCACGATGGACGAGGACTGGTGCGAATCTTCGCAGAACTCCCGATCCATCACATGCGACAGCTTATGCGTATTCTGCGCGGTCGCTGTCAAACCTCACTCCGCACTATTTTGTTAGAAATCAAAGGCAACGCACTCGGCCCAATCGCACTTTGGAAATCACGTCGGCGCGTCAAAACGCTGGGCTCTAGCGCGTCTTATTTGTCCACCACGCGCCGCGAAGAATCCATCTCAACCAACCATCTTGCACACCACGCCGAGTACGGAACAAGCCCAGAACTTGAGATTCAATCATGAGCGCAACTCCGATCCATCAAAACGACCAAGAGCGTGCGTGGCAATATGCCGCGGACCTCTTTTCCGTTCTTGTGTCCCGCGACCTCAAAATTCTCTACAAACGCTCATCTCTCGGATTTGGCTGGGCCCTCGTGACTCCTCTCTTGCAACTGTTCATCTTCTCATTTGTTTTCCGACGCGCCCTGCGAATGGAAGTGCAAAATTACTCCTCATTCGTCTTTATCGGAGTACTGGTTTTCGGTTGGTTCCAAGGTGCCCTAAGCCAATGCGGAGGCATCATCACGAACAGCAAGTCGCTTGTCACTCAACCGGGATTCCCGCTCACACTCCTTCCCCATGTGATGGTCAGCGTGCGACTATTCCATTTTTTGATCGCCCTGCCGATTTTGTTCGGACTGCTTTGTTATCAAGGGATTCGCCCAGCCTGGCCATGGTTTTCAATCCCAGGTCTCTTGGTCATACAATACCTGCTCATCGTTGGAATGGCCTACCCACTCGCCTCGCTCAATGTCATTTTCCGCGACACCCAGCATATCGTCGGCGTGTTGCTGCAGTTGGTCATGTTTGTCACCCCAGTTTTTTACAGCCTCGACCAAGTCCCCGAACGATTGCACCCGTGGTTCCTTCTCAATCCAATGGTGGGCCTAATCCAATCATGGCGCGATGTTCTGTTAGATGGAAACTGGCCGGATCCAGTCACACTCATCAACCTTCTGGTGGTTGGAATTACCCTCCTCATCTTCGGCCGTAAAACCTTCGTGGCACAAAGCCACTGCTTCGCAGAAGAATTGTGATGAACACATTAGTCAAAGCCGATGGTTTGGGCAAAACCTTCAATACCAGACCCACCACCGCAAAACGGCTGCACTTTTCGGCATTGATGCGGCGCTCAGGCACCGCCGACCCATTGTGGGCCTTGCGCAACGTGTCATTCGAAGTGGCCCGAGGCGAGATGCTGGGAATCGTCGGAGCAAACGGCGCAGGAAAGTCGACCTTGCTTCGTCTGTTAGGCGGCATTGGCAGACCCACCACCGGAACGCTCGAAATGAATGGGAGAATTGGCGCCTTACTCGAGTTGGGTGGTGGATTCCAAGGCGATCTAACAGGAAGAGAAAATGCCATTCTCGCTGCGGTCGTGGCAGGCCTACTGAAGACTGAGGCACTCGAACTTTTGCCGGAGATCATTCGGTTCGCCGAGATGGAGAATTTTATCGACGCTCCAGTCCGCACGTACAGCACGGGAATGACGATGCGGCTAGCATTCGCGGTCGCAGTTCATACGGAGCCCGAAATCATGTTGGTCGATGAATACTTGGCGGTTGGTGACCTTGCATTTCAAGCGAAGTGCAATGCCCGCATCACAAGACTGCGCGAAGCAGGTTGTGCAATCCTGCTCGTATCCCATGGCATGGATCAGATCCGCGACCAATGCGACCGCGCACTTTGGCTGCGACGCGGCGAGGTAGTGGCCTGTGATACTGCCAATGCCGTCGCAACCTATTACGAGCAAGAGATGCGTGAAGAATCGCTCCGACGAACTCCGGAAACCTTACCGCTCTCTACCGCCTCGGGCTCTCCTTCCCTTCGCAAAGAAAACCGTTTTGGTTCGATGGAGATGGAAATTATTGGAGTCACCCTGCGCCCAGGTCCAAAGCTGACCTGCGGTGCCCCACTCGCCATTGAGATCAGATACCGAAGCCCCGAAACTCTCGAGTCGCCCATTTTCGCGCTGTCCATCACCCGCCCCGACGGGATGATTTGCCTCGACACCAACACGCGGTCCGCACGAATTCCCATCCCTCCGCTCCATGGCGAGGGCTGTATCCAACTCACCATCGAACGACTCGATCTCGCACCCGGCTCTTATTTCATCAATGTGGGCGTCTTCGATTCCAACTGGAGCCATGCCTACGATTTCCATTGGCACGTGTATCAACTTTTCATGGAAGGAGGATCCGCTCACAAGGGCATCATCGCCCCACCAAGCCAATGGACCATGGATCTCGCATGAATCGATAGCTTCCTGAGATCTACCGCAAATCCAGCAATCTTTGGAAATGGATGCAAGGCTGGAACCCGAAGTCCATCCCACAAAGGGTGGCGACGTCTGGAAGTTCGGATCCTGCGTCCTCTAGCGACCCGATTGACTCTCCGCTTCCTGTGTTGGAGGCGATCGGCGGCCACTGAGCGGACTATTTGGCAGCAGCGATGACGTGGTCCTTGGTCATCCCAAGTTCCTTCATCACCACGTCCCCGGGTGCACTGATGCCGAAGCGATCGATGCCAAGCGCCTTGCCCTCGGTGCCAACGTATTTCCACCATGGATCGGTGACGCCCGCCTCGATCGAAATCCGCTTGGTGCAGGCCTTGGGCAACACGCTCTCGCGGTAATCCGCCCCTTGGCGCTCGAACCGCTCGAAGCACGGCATGGAAACCACCCGGACACCATCGCCGAGTTCCGCCGCCGCGGCCATTGCATGTTGTAACTCAGAACCCGTGGCCAAAAGAATGGTCGTCAACGCACCACTTTCCTTGCGGGCAATGTACCCACCCCGGAGAACCCCGTTGCGCCGTGCTTCAACCGACAATTCGTTCATCAGTGGGATCGCTTGGCGCGTCAGAATCAATGCAGTTGGCCCATCGGTGCGACTCATCGCAGCAACGAAAGCACCCGCAGTTTCTTCGGCATCACCTGGGCGAATGACGTCGAGATTCGGGATCACCCGCAGACCGCTGACAGTTTCCACCGGTTGGTGAGTTGGGCCATCTTCGCCCACACCCACCGAGTCGTGCGTGAAGATGTAGCTCACGGGAAGATTGGACAACGCGGCAAGACGGATGGCTCCGCGCAGGTAATCCGCAAACACCAAGAACGTCGCACCGCTCGCACGGAACAAGCCGTCGTAGGCGATGCCATTGCAGATCGCTCCCATCGCGTGCTCGCGAATGCCAAACCAGATGTTCCTTCCGAGCGGATTGGCCTTCGAAAAGTCGCCACCATCCTTGAGGTAGTTCTTCGTGGAACCGAAAAGGTCCGCACTTCCTGTTAGAAAATACGGGACTGCCTTGGCCACGGCATTGATCACGTTGGATCCAGCCGAACGGGTCGCGTCTTTGTAGTCAGCAGCGAACGCCGGAATTTTCTCACTGAGATCGGCTGGCACCGCCTGCGCCACGCATGCACTCAGCTGGCTCGCAAGCTCAGGATTGGCCGCCGCCCACGCGTCATAGGTCGCCTGCCATGCCTCGAAGGTGACCTTGGACGCAGCAGTTTTCGCCGCGAAATACGCTTGCGTCTCGGGCGAAACGTAGAAGTGCTCGTCGGCGGGAAGCCCGAGTCCGGCACGTGCGGATTCGATGAATTTTGCGCCGCCCTCGCCGTGTCCTTTCGCAGTCCCCGCCACTTCGGGAATCCCCTTGCCAATAACGGTTTTCACGATAACGACCTTCGGACGACCGTTGCGGTCCGCCTTGGCCTTTTCCAAAGCCTTCGCGATGGCGTTGAGGTCATGACCATCGATGGTCACCGCATCCCAACGCTGGGAAATGAAGTATTGCTCCGCATCCTCACCTTGGGTGAAATCCGCCATGGCGTCCAACGTGACATCGTTGGAATCATAGATGAGGATCAAGTTGTCCAAGCCTGCATGACCCGCAAACGCAATGGCCTCCTTAGCAACACCTTCTTGAAGGCAACCGTCACCATGGATCGCAAAAACATGATGATCGAAAATCGTGTGCTCCGCAGTGTTGAACAATGCCGCGGCACGCTTGCCAGAAAGGGCATACCCCACCGCATTGCCAATCCCTTGACCCAACGGACCCGTGGTCGCTTCCACTCCGGGTGTCTCATGGAACTCTGGATGCCCAGGGGTGATCGAATGCAGGCGACGGAAATTTTTCACATCGTCACGCGAAACCGCGTAGCCCGCAAGATGCAACCATCCGTATAGGAACATCGAACCGTGACCGGCCGACAACACAAAACGATCGCGATTCAGCCATTTTGGAGCCTCAGGGTAATACCGCATCGACTCACCGAACAACACCGCCCCAACCTCAGCGCAGCCGAGTGGAAGACCAAGGTGACCGGAATTACAGGCGTGGACAGCATCCATGGCTAGGCCACGGGCTTCATTGGCAGTTTGAGCAAGCAAGGTTGTGTTCATGTAAGATGGTTTCCCGCACTGATTTTCCGCAGCGGGTGCAGAGAGGCTAGAAATCCTCGCCCACTTGACAAGCCAGCATTCTGGGAATGATGAATCATCCGACAGGAAACCGCCGAAATCGTGGTCCAACGAGCCCCCCGAAAATTTTACCCAAAAAAACCTTGCAAGGTCAGCTCTGATACGCTTCTTTTCCGCCCGCTCCGCGACACACGACCCGTTCGTCTATCGGTTAGGACTCCAGGTTTTCATCCTGGCAAGAAGGGTTCGACTCCCTTACGGGTCGCCATCATCATCAAGCCTCCGCCCCGCGGGGGCTTTTTAGTTTCAATCACCCGCTGCGTCGCACCGAAATCTCCAACCGTGACCGCTCTCCTAAAAGCCGAATCCATCCGAGCCAGTAAGGGCGGACGCCCGGTCACCGCCTTAACGGCCTATGATTACCCGACTGCACGCCTGCTGGACGAGGGCGGCATCGACATCCTTCTCGTCGGCGACTCGCTGGGCATGGTGGTCTTGGGCTTCCCCGACACCACCCACGTCACGCTCGACCACATGCTGCATCACGTGGCCGCAGTCGCCCGCGCCACTCCCAAGGCGCTCATCGTCGGGGACTTGCCGATCCACACCTACGATACCCCCACCCAAGCTCTGGAAACCGCTCGCCGACTCGTTGCCGCTGGTGCGGAAGCGGTGAAACTGGAGGGTGGAATCCGCCAAGCCGAAAAAGTCCGGGCAATCACCGAAGCCGGTATCCCAGTGATGGGCCACCTCGGGATGCTCCCCCAGCGGGTACTCGAAGAGGGCGGCTATCGCAAAAAAGGCAAAACCCCAGAACAAATGGAAGCCCTCCGCGAAGGCGCCCAAGCGCTGATCGATGCCGGAGTTTTTTCAATCGTCTTGGAATCGATCATCCCCGAAACCGCACGCTTGCTCACGGCCGCAATAACCGTGCCGACCATCGGGATCGGCTGCGGCGACCATACCTGCGACGGCGAAATCGCAGTGATCACCGATCTACTCGGCTCCTACCCGTGGTTTGTACCACCCTTCGCAACACCCGAGGCAGAGGTGGCCTCCGCAACCCGCACAGCGGTCGCACGCTACATCTCACGAGTCCGTGGCTCTTGATTGGCATGCTGCTTTACCTCCACATTCCCTTTTGCCACCGGGTCTGTCCGTATTGTTCGTTTTACAAGCACACCCCAGGCACCACGCCGATCGGTAGCTTTGTGGACGCTCTCGCCCGCGAGGTGGGATCGCGCCTCGTCCAGCCTCCCCGGACGATCTACCTCGGCGGCGGCACCCCCAGCATGCTTTCCCCCAGCCACCTCCGCAATCTTTTCGGTGCCCTGCACGACGCCATCGATTTTTCCCAACTCGATGAAGTGACACTGGAAGCGAACCCGGCCACCTTCGACGCCGCAAAGGCCAGATTGTTCCGCGACCTCGGCGTGACCCGCGTCTCGCTCGGCATCCAATCGTTCACCCCGCACGTGCTGGAAACCCTCGGCCGCGAACACTCGGTCGCCCAAGCCGATGAATCGGTCCGCATCCTCCGCGACGCCGGCATCCCATCGATCAACATCGACCTGATGTTTTCGATCCCCGGCCAATCGCGAGACGACTGGGAAAATACCCTCCACCACGCAATCCACCTGAACCCAGACCACCTATCGGCTTACAACCTGACCTACGAGGAGGACACCGCATTTTTCGAATCGCTTCGCCGTGGAGAAATGCGCGAAAACGAAGACGCCGATGCAGAATTTTTCCACCTCGCGGATGAAGTTCTAACCGCCGCGGGCTTCGATCACTACGAGACGTCGAACTACGCCAAGCCTGGCCACCATTCCTCTCACAATCAAGGCTACTGGGACGGCGAGGATTATCTCGGACTCGGCCCATCCGCCGTTTCAACCCTCGATGGCATCCGCTGGAAAAATATTCCAGACACCGCCCGCTACGTTTCGCAAGTCGAGTCGATCGGTCACGCACTCGCGGAATCCGAGCCACTCGACCACGAAGCCCGCCGCATCGAACGCATCGCCCTCGGCCTCCGCACGAGCCAGGGAATCCCACTCGACCTCCTCAGCCCAGAATCCCAGACCCGCGCCCAGCACTTGGTCTCCGAAAACCTCGCCCACATCCATGGCCGCCGACTCATTCTCATCCACCACGGCCGCGCCCTCGTGGACCCCATCGCCGCCGAACTGGTCTAACTCATTCACCCCGCGGGACGAACCGGCTCGCAAACGAATTCATTCGCCTGCCCCACTTCACATGCTAGCGTAACCCATCGGCAGGGGCCACTGCCAACGGATTTCTTTTCAACGATCTCCATGACAACCAGCACTTCAACCCTGCAAGAATCGGAGGTTCGTTCACCTTTGGTGCGTGACCAGCTCGAGTCATCTGCCAAGCTTTACGATGACCCAACCCGCAAACAAGGCTGGGCATCCAAGGCGTATCACCAGATGCTGGCTGAATACTACAACCTCCAAATCCCCGCGGATGCAACCATCCTCGAGATTGGTTGCGGCAGTGGCGAGCTTCTTAGCCAACTGAAAGGCCGCCAGCGCGTCGGGATCGATCTATCAGAACTCCAGATTGAAAATGCTCGCAAACGAATTCCCGATGCGACCTTTCATGTTCAAGCAGGCGAGGATCTATGCCTAACAGGAACATTTGACTGCATCATCATTTCCGAAACCATCAACTTTGCCGCAGATGCCCAGCGCATTTTTGAAAAAATCCACTCGGTGAGTCACCCACGGACCCGACTCATCCTAAACTTTTTCAACAACCTCTGGCAGCCACTTTCCTTACTTGCCACTGCAGTTGGAATGCGCTCCCAACAAGTGCGAACGAACTGGCTTTCTCATTCGGACGTTCGCAATCTTCTCTCAATTTCTGGCTGGGAGACGGTCACCCAAACGCACCGAATTCTCATCCCGTTCAGCGTGTTTGGACTCGAGCGCATCCTCAACCGAACCTTGGCACCACTTGTTCCTCACGCCTGCATCACGATTTTCTCCACCGCTAGGCCACTGCCAAAGCCTCCCATCAAAGATCAAACCGTTTCAGTCATCATCCCAGCACGCAATGAAGCTGGGAACATCGAAGCGGCGGTGCGCCGCACACCTGCCATGGGCACCCACACGGAGTTGATCTTTGTGGAGGGCAATTCAACCGACGACACCTGGAAGGAAATCTTAAGGGTGGCAGACCAATATCCCGAAAAACACATCACTTGCATTCAGCAAACCGGCATTGGCAAAGGCGACGCCGTCCGCGCCGGCTTCGCTGCCGCTACAGGTGATATTCTAATGATCCTTGATGCAGACCTCACCGTACCCCCAGAAGAACTACCAAAATTCTATCAGTTGATTGCTTCAGGCCGGGCGGAGTTTGCCAACGGCGTCCGCCTCGTCTATCCAATGCAAGATGAGGCCATGCGCTTCCTAAACCTTTGCGCGAATAAGACATTCAGCATCATTTTCACATGGCTGATGGGACAGCCGATCAAAGATACGCTCTGCGGCACCAAAGTATTGCTGCGCACCGACTATGAGCGCTTGGCCGCAAACCGAGCCTACTTCGGCGACTTCGATCCATTCGGCGATTTCGATCTTCTGTTCGGAGCGGGGAAACTTGGACTGCGCATCGCCGACATTCCCATCCGCTATGGCGACCGTACCTATGGCACCACCAACATCAGCCGCTGGAAACATGGCTTACTGCTGATCCGCATGGTGCTCTTCGCCGCTAAAAAACTGAAATTCACTTGAAATAGTGGCGCAATCTTTCCATCCGTAAGGACAGCTAAAGTCGTCACCAAACACCGCTCAGAATTTCAGAAAATCCTGCCATTTTTTCAACACCCATGACGACACCCGAAGAAGACCAGCCCCCTCATCCTGTCGCCACAGGCTCAAGCACTCGCTGGCTTCCAACGTCGATCAGCCTTGCTCTGGTTCTCTTGGTCTTCGCGGTGTACTCTCAAACGTTTCGCTTCGAGTTCGTCAACTTTGACGACAATGTCTTCGTGACCGAAAACCCGCACATCCTAAAGGGACTCACTTGGGCAAACGCTGCATGGGCGATGACTGCTGGCATCGGCAAGGATTCAGTAGACATCGACTGGTGGCGACCCGTCAGCGTGATGTCCCACATGCTGGACGTCAGCCTCTTCGGTCTCAATGCAGGCGCTCACCATGCAGTGAACGTAGTGCTCCACGCCCTAACCACTGTGCTTTTGTTTTTGGTGGTGCGCGCGATGACTGGAGCAACATGGCGAAGCGCCTTTGTGGCTGCTGTATTTGCGATTCACCCGCTCCACGTCGAGTCGGTCGCCTGGGTAGCAGAACGCAAGGATATCTTATGCGGACTATTCTTTACCCTCACACTAGGCGCTTACCTACGATTCACTCAGAAACCTTTTAGCATCACAAATTACCTCTGGGTGGTTTTGCTTTTTGCACTTGGCCTCATGAGCAAGCCCATGATCGTCACCTTACCTTGCGTGCTGCTACTGTTAGATTTTTGGCCGTTAAATCGTCAGAAATCAACCTCACTGGCACGGCTCATCACCGAGAAAATTCCACTGCTTGCAATGTCCGCAACGGCAGCATTTCTAACCACTCTTGGCCCAGGTGGCACAAACGATGAAATGATGGCCAAACTCTCAGGGTCATGGCGCATGGCAAACGCACTCACCGCCTACGCGATCTACCTAAGACAAACGGTGTGGCCGACTGGCTTGGCATGCCTCTACCCTCACCCAGGTCGAAATCTAACGCCTGCCACGATTTATATCTCCATCGCAACTCTAACAGCCATTTCCCTAGCGGTGATTCTTCTCCGGAATCGTCGCTATCTAGTCGTCGGCTGGCTGTGGTTTTTGGGCATGCTCGTCCCTGTCATTGGAATCGTTCAATCGGGTGTGCAAGCCCATGCGGATCGCTACACCTACCTCGCACAATGCGGCCTCATTTTCGCCGCCACTTGGATGTTGGCAGATTGGGCAGGAAATCGCCAACCGCGCCGAACTGCGGCAGGAACTCTCGCCGCCCTCGTCCTCGTTGCCTTGAGTCTTGTAGCTTACCGCCAAACCGCTTGCTGGCAGAACAACGAAACCCTCTGGACTCAGACACTCCGATCAACCCACCACAATACCATCGCCCATTACAATTTGGGCACTTATCTCGTCAATCATGGGCGCCTAGCTGAGGGGACTTATCACTTGGAAGAGGTCTTGAAAATTGATCCAACGGACGATGACGCATATGCCAATATCGGATTCGCCCTACTCAAGGCCGAAAAACCTGCTGAAGCTACGATCCCCTACCGCAAGGCGGTAGCCATCAATCCGAATAATATTGATGTTCTCTATAATCTCGGAGGTGCCCTTTCCGCGTTGGGTCTAACCGATGAGGCCATGATCCACTTGGAACGAGCCATCAAGATCCGCCCGTCCCATGCAGACGCCCATCTCACCTATGGAAATTGCCTCCTCGCCAAAGGAAGGCTGGCGGAGGCCATCAACCAATTCAATCAAGCCATCCGGATCAATCCGAATCAAGCTGACGCCCACAACAGCCTTGGAAGCGCCCTCCTGCGGCAGAGCCACGAAAAGGAGGGAATCGCTGAAATCACGCGAGCGCTACAGATCAAGCCCGACTATCCCGATGCGCATAACAACCTAGGATTTGTCATGCTGCAGCAAGGCCGTACTGACGAAGCGCTCGCCCATTTTCACGAAGCCTTAAAGTCTGATCCGACTCACGTCTTGGCGATCAACAACCTTGCGGGCGTCATGCTCCAACGCGGAGAAATTCAAGAGGCCATCACTCAGTTGAAAATCGCTCTAAAAAAGGATCCCAATCACCAACCCTGCCGAATAAAACTCGCCACGGCGTTGCTGAAACAAGGAAAAATCGAGGATGCGATTCTCCAATTTCAAATCCTATTAGAGGCCAATCCAAACCACGTCGAAGCGCTCTACATGCTTGGCAACGCGCTATTCCAAAATCGACAATATCATGAGGCGATAAAACTCATGCAGAAGGCCAGCGACCTGCAATCCAACAACCCCTCCATTCAAAACGATCTCGCATGGATACTAGCGGTCACACCTGACCCAACCCACCGCGATGGCGCAAAAGCCGTCCGACTGGCGACCTCTGCGAGCAAATCGCTCCCCAACAACCCCCAAATTCTTGAGACGCTTGCGGCCGCCCAAGCCGAAGGCGGTGATTTTCCGAATGCCCTAAAAACCGCCCGGCAGGCACTCGAACTCGCCAAGACACAGCGTAACGAACCCCTTGCGGAAGCACTCCTGAAAGAAATCCAACACTACGTGGCAAAGCGCCCTTATCATCTCGCCCCTTGATTCAGGCCACCCCGATCCATGCGCGCCCCCCCTACATCACATTCACCAACTCTCCACCACCGCAAATTGGCTGGATCCGACCCGATTTTTTGCTTAACTTTCCCGACACCGATCCTGGACCATCCGACCTCCGTCGCATGCCGTTGATGCACTCATGAACCTGTCCACATCCGATGCCCGCCAAACACAAGTCTAGCCCACTCAGCGCCGAGGCCCCCAACCCAGAGCCAACGCTGTCAGCCAAATTGCCCAGCCGCGTCTCACTGGTCGACCAAACGATTCGGGCCATCCAGCAGCTCATCGAAGCCCAGACCTGGTCGGACACACTCCCTGGCGAAGAAGATCTTAGGGCGCAGCTCGGCATCAGTCGAGTCACCCTCCGCAAGGCTCTCACCGAACTCATCGCTCAAGGATGGATCCTCCAAGGCGGCCGCGGCCAACGCCACCACATCGCCGACTCCGTGCATCAAACGAAGGCTGTCCGTACGACCATCGATGGCGTGGTGTGCCTTAGCCCGCTCACCGAACTCACCCTCTCTTGGACGACGCGCATCATTTTCGACGAAATTCGCAAGTCGCTCCTTGCCCGCGACTGCCCGATGGAGTTCCTGCACCGCCCTTCCCTCTGGCGAGGAAATCCCACCAAACGCCTCACCCAGATCACCTCGAGACCCGACGTCTCGGGCTGGATTCTCTTCCGCGCATCCCCGCTGATCCAACGCTGGTTCCACGAAAAACGCTTGCCCTGTGTCGTACTCGGCCCCTGCCACCAAGGCGTCAGCCTGCCATCGGTCGAGATCGACAACGCCGCCCTCGGCCGTCACCTGGCCGCAGAAGCCGCACGCCTCGGCCACCACCACATCGCCTATGTCGTGTTCGACCCAGGCGTCGCCAGTTCGCTCAGCACGATCCAAGGGCTTCGCGAACTGAAGCCCACCGGCGGCCGCACTGGCAAGGTCACGGTGATTAACGACGATGATACCCTCGCAGGACTTCGTAAATCGCTGCATCAGGTGATGGCCCAGCCCGACCCGCCCACCCTGATCATGGTCACTCAAGCCGATCAAGCACTGCCCACGATGGGCATTCTCAGGGAGCTTAACCTCGAAATCCCCGGAGATGTCTCGCTCGTGGTGCGCGACCACGAGCCATTCCTAGACCGCTGCGTCCCCGAGTTGACACGCTACACCTTCGACTGGCTCCGTTTCGGCCGAGCCGTCGCCAAAACCTTAGAGTCGATCATCAAAGGCGGTAGCCAGAAACCCTCCCGTCACTTGCTTTTGCCAGTTTTCATCCCAGGAAAGTCGCTCGCACAGCGCAGAGAAGCGGCAAAGTAAGACCATTCCCCTGATTGGTGTATTTTTAGAATACATGATACTTTTACTTGAAGCAAACCATCACGAATGAGTAAAGACCTTCATTGATTAACTGTTTGTGACGAAATTGTCAAACCCACCACCTCCATACAGACCATGAAATTAGAAAAAGCACTCAAGATTCTAATCCTTGCTTCATCAATCCCTATGGTTCCTGCGATGGGTGGAACCATTCTTGAATTCCGCGGAACGGCCTCTGGAACCAACGGCGATTATTTCCTTTCCGGTGGAACCTCGGCGTTCTCTGGCTCTGGCGCTCCAGTTGCTGGCACAGCTCAAGGCAATTACAAAGATGTCATCTGGAAAGGCGGTGATACCGCCAACGTGACGATCGAGCAATCCAACGGCAATTATTATGCTGAATCCCTCAGCATCACGAACGGCAAGGTTTACACACTCCAAGCATCCAGTACTGCATCCTCACCATCGATCCGATTTGGCGCGACTGGTACTGGAGGTAACGCTACCGAGGTAATTGTGCCATTCTGGAACGCCAATGTTCCAAACTACACCGGCTCGGGCACCACAAGCCCAGGTTACTTGGACCTCCTTTACATCGCCGGCAACTCAACCCTCAAAATCAATTCAACCAGCGTCAACATTGGTGGCTTCGGCGCAGGAAATAGCGGAACCGCAAACGCCGGCCCATTTACCGTCTCGATCCGGCAGAGTGGCAATTTCAACATCGCCTCTGGCTCAAGCCTGATCTCGGAGGCTGCGATCACAGGCTCAAGCAAAGCGATCACCTTCACAGGCGGTGGGAACACCACGCTCAATGGTAACAACACGTATACAGGTGCCACCATGATTACCAGTGGCAAGGTTGAGATTGGATCATCCGGAGCTCTCGCCTCCAGCGTGATGGTACAAAACGGATCAAAGTTCGTATACAACAGTAGCACTACCTACGCGAAAACATTGACGCTGAATGGCCTTAATACCTCCAATCGTGCAGTTTTCTCTGGGAACGCCACAGTTGGCACTTCTGTCGCACTTGACAGCGTAGGAGACACGCTCTCCCCAGGTAACAGCCCTGGCACGATGACCTTCGGTACGACACAGACCTGGGACGCCTTCAGCTACGACTGGGAGTTGAATAATTTCACGGGCACCACCGCAGGAACCAACTTTGACAAAATCGCGATCACAGGTGGCCTCACCCTGAATGCCAGCTCGGGCAGCTACATCTTGAATATTTTGTCGCTCACCTCTGGAAATATTTCAGGTGCAGTTTCGAATTTTAGCGAGATCAATCAAGCGTGGACGATCCTTTCCACGACCACTGGAATCTCAAACTTCGATGCGACGAAGTGGACACTGAATAGCGCTGGATTCTCCACTTCTACCACTCCAACCGGCAGCTTTGCTCTTAGCCAGTCTGGCAACGACCTCGTTCTTGCTTACACGGCTGTTCCAGAAACCAGCACGCTTGCGATCACCCTCTCCGCAGCGGCCATGCTCATCTCCCGGCGTCGCCGAATGGCACGCTAATCAAAGGTTGACCTCAATTCCCGACAGAGCCCAACCGTATCCTATCTCTGAAAAACATTTCCATCCTTTGGTTTGGAAATGTTTTTTCATTTCGAGCCGATCGCTCGAATAGAAATCAATATCAACCGACCATTTGACATGAAGATCCTTCAACTGACCAGCGCAAAATTCTCGCTCTTATTGCTCTTCTCGCTTCCTGCGATGGGTGGAACCATTCTTGAATTCCGCGGAACGGCCTCTGGAACCAACGGCGATTATTTCCTTTCCGGTAGTAACACAGCTTTCAACTCTGCCTCTGGCGCTCCAGTTGCTGGCACAGCTCAAGGCAATTACAAAGATGTCATCTGGAAGGGCGGCGATAATGCCAGCCAGACCATCGAGCAGTCCAACGGGAATTATTATGCCGAATCCTTAAGCATTACGAATGGAAAGACTTACACGCTCCAATGCAGTAGCACCTCTTCCTCACCGTCGATTCGATTGGGTGCCACTGGGACTGGAGGTAACGCTACCGAGGTAATTGTGCCATTCTGGAACGCCAATGTTCCTGGCTACACTGGCTCAGATACCACAAGCCCAGGATACTTGGATCTCCTTTACATCGCAAGCAACTCAACCCTGAAGATCAATGCACCCAGCATCAACATTGGTGGCTTCGGGGCAGGAAATAGCGCAACCGCAAATGCCGGCCCATTTACCGTCTCGATCCGGCAGAGTGGCAATTTCAACATCGCCTCTGGCTCAAGCCTCATCTCGGA
>CAILVZ010000256.1 GCA_903837825.1 Akkermansiaceae bacterium
CTCACTGCCTTCCTTTTTGTAGTGGCAACCGCCGGTGAAGGAGCGGATAGGCCGGCAGCCCAGACCGCCAGCTCGGCCACAACATCTTCCTCGTTGATCTCTGGGTATCGGTGAGAAAGGTCCTTTGAGAGAGCAAGTGCAAAGCCAATTCCAGCTGCGTCAATCACCCGCTGACTCATGGACTTGCTTCCGCTAGAAACCTCATTCGGTATTGGAATTCTGGACAAAATGATGGAGGACAGAGAGTCCTCTTTTCCTGTGAGAAAGAAAGCAGTCTTAAATGGAAACCAAGCGGATGCGTCCTCCTCAAACTGCTTGATTCTAGCGCGGCGAACTCTCTCTAGTTGGAGATATTTCGTGAAGGTGCTCCGTTCAAGAATCACGGCATCCTTCTTGCGGACCCAGCAGCAAAGCGCCAAGTGCATGGCGAGAAGTCGATGCTGTCGTTGTGCTAAGGCTCTTTGGTCAGTCATATTATTTGTATTTTGCAGAACGTGTGATGTGCGCACACCGGCGCGGTTGAAGAGCAGTCATTCATGTTGTTGTAACGCGTGTGTTGCTACTGCCGCTTGTAAAATGCTCGAACCTCCTTAAAGTGGCTGATCAAAACTTGGTCACTGACTTGAGGTCCTCCCCGGGTGCACGCGGTGACGAAGACTCGCAGCCAATTGATGAAATTGGTGCCCTCCGGGACTGCCGGGGGATAGGTCCCGTCTCTGAGTTCCTTTCTGCCGAAATAGCCGCTCATGGTCTGAACCACACCATTCTCGTCCATACCCTTATCAAGCAATGCAAAGTAGTGTTCAGTCATGCCAATTATTTGTCCTTCGGGAAAACCTAAACTGAAAACCTGCTCTCCAGTGAATCCACGGGGATCGACCCCCGCGGTTCTTGCCATGGCGTCCAGTCCTGGATCCGCAGCCAGACGCTTAAGATAGAGGGTCTTGGCGAGTGAATAACGCTCATTCTGCGGTGCAGGAATTGTTTTTTTTGAGGACCAGAACATACGAGGGGATTCTTTATTTCTGAGTTGTATTCAAAAACGCAGGCGTTGGTGCGATTGAAGAGAGGGAGTGGTGAAAGCGAAGAGCTCATGCCCTTCGATCTGCCGCGCCTTGGTCGCCTCTTTTGAATATCTACGGGTGGTGGCGTTCGTGCTGTTGTAATTCTGTTGGGATGTCATTTGGTGTTACTTGATAAGCAGCTTCATCGTCTCGGTGAATGGCTTGGCCATCCATGTCCACACTTGCATGAAAGCTTGGCTTTGTGCCGCCTGCACCCCGAAGCCAAAAACGAAGAACAAGAAAACAAAAACCTTCACGCGTGCCAACCAATGACAATGCATCACGAGCCAAAACAAACCGTGTTCCTTCGCCAGTATCTTTGGGATGTCTCTCTCGGCTGGCAACGGGTGTCTGTAATCGGCAACATTCGGCTTCGTAACTGTCGCGGTATTCACGGTATTGCTCTCAGAAACGGGATTGCCTGCACTCGCAGTCGCAAGGATGGACCGAATCAAAGCAACCCGTTCCTTTTGGAGCGGGGACGTGCGTCCGCGAGAAGCAACTTCGCGGACGGCTTCTGTGAACTGGAAGCGTTCAACATTGCCCTGGATAAATGGAAGCGCACGCGCCATCCATTCGTAAATGTCGATGGAGCCCCCAATTGCGACGCCCCATTCGCGGCGGACGGCCTCAAGCTGTTCTTCAGGGGTCAACGACATATCTTTTAAATTTCTCCGCAGTGTCTATTTGTAGCATCTAGTGACGTGATATCCCGACTACGTCTACCCTTTTAAATCTGTCAGGAATCCTTGATTTGACAAGGGTTTTCCGGGTTCCGGGCGGCCGAGGGCGCGGTCGGGACAGGAATGTCCCGACTCCTTAAGGGGGCGCTATCAGGCGGAGCGGGGGGATTCTTTTCCGGAGGGTTCCGGAATCGAGGGATGTCTAATCCGCCAGGCGGAGGGCCAGGGCGTCGAGGGTGGCGGTGGAATGGGCGGCGGAGACGCTGATGCGCAGGCGGGCGGTGCCGCGGGGGACGGTGGGGAAGCGGATGGCGGGGACGAGGAAGCCGGATTGTTCCAGGGAGGCGGCGGCGAGGAGA
>CAILVZ010000257.1 GCA_903837825.1 Akkermansiaceae bacterium
CGCCGATGATTCCCAGGTGTCCATCGCTCTCGCTGCGGGTGGCCCCTGGACCGATGTAGGAATAGGTACCGAGTCCGCCGCCGGTTGCATTGCGGAAGCCGTCCGACTCATTCATCCAACGCTGGAATTCGCCCGTCAGCCAATCTTTGTCCACCACATCGGAGAGTGTGATCGTGATGTGATCTGGTGGGTCGTTGTTCGGGTTGCCCTGAGTGGCCGTGGTCGGTGAATCTGGCCAGATATTGCCAATCGTGGGATGGCCGTCTTCCACTGTCGCTACGCGCACTTGGTTGGCATCCCGATCGAACACATAGGACTTGGTCCTAGTTCCGCTCGATGCACTTGATTCCGGCTGAGCTTCGTTGAGATCGTTGGAGGTGAATGTACGGAAGGCCGCAAAGCCGCAAAAGATCTCCGCGTCTTCCTGCGCAACATACGGACCGCTTGATTTGAACTGAAGGTAGAAGTCGTCGCCTTGAAAGCCTAGGGTGCGTTGGTTGGCGCTACTGGCCCGATCCATGAAAAACGGCGTGAGCGGCAGGCTGAAATTCACCCGCTTGATTGGCACCACAAGGGGAAACGGCGTTAGGTCGTTCGAGGTGAAGTTCATGCGATCAATAGGTTAACCGATGGTAGGTGAGTTCCTTGCCGATGCGGATTTCACCAGCGGACGACCCTTGTTGAATCGAGGTGACGTGTTCGCTTACGACAAGCGATCCGCCTCCGGTCTGAGCGATGCTGTGGATCCCGTCGTTCACGAACACCATGCCTAGCAAGACGACCGCGTGGTTAGGCCGGTTCTCACCCACCGCCCAATCGGGTGTTTCATGCGAGTCGTAGCTTGATCCAGTGACGATTTCCCACTCGGTGACAAGCAGTGAGCCGGTGGTCCGTAGCGTGGCCTTGGCGAAGAAATACGTCGTGGATGAAATCTCGAATGAATCGTCCCAGTTCTCTGCCACTAGATTGTTGAGCGTTCCCCACTCGATGTAATACGGCTTGCTCGTGGATTTAGGATTCGGTGGCGTCGCGGGTGCTTGGATGTAGGCGGGTCTGGCTCCAAGGATGGCGAGCGGCACTGGCTTGGCCGTGCTCCCAGAGGATGCATTGCCACGCACACGAAACGAAAACCCACCCGATGTGGAAACTAACTCAGTGCCAATCCCAGGACGAGGGGTGCGGGCCTCGATGGCATCGATGAGCATGTTCCAATCGCTGGCGAGGATTGGATTTCCTGGACGCTTCTTACTCGGGAGTTTCATCGTCATTCGTTGTAGATGTCCGTGTCCCAGCCACCCCTGTCACTGGCAATCCACTCGCGCTCGATGCGATAGGCACCACCTTCTTGCGTTTGCGTCACGCTGTTGAGGAGCCAGTTCCCATCGTCGGGCAAGTTCGGTTGTCTGCCGTCCGGGTTGTCGATTTGGCCGATTTTGCGCACGTCGGATGAGGCGGCAGACGATTTTCTAACGGTGGCCTGTCGCCAAGTGAGCTTTGGTGAATAATACGACGTCTGGCCGCGCTGGATCTTTTCCAATGCCTTCTTGCCGAGTTCGCTCGTCACCTTGTCCTTGTAGGAAGCACCTGAGGAATCGGCATCCTTGCCGCTCACGATCGCCTGCAATGCGTCGACTTCCTCCTTGGCGAGGGTCTTGAACTTCTTGTGTGATAGCAGTGGTTCCTCTGACACCGACAGCCCGAGCGTGTAGGTGGTCTTTTTCGGGTCGTTGTCGGCATTGTCGGTTCCTGCGTAGTTGCAGGTGATTTCTGCGATGTCGCCCTCGGTCACTTGGGCGGTGGCACTGTCCACTGAGATGAAGGAAATTTCTGGGTGCGCCGTGCCTGGACGTGGCATGAGCTTGGTGATTGAGTTTCGGTGGCAGAGGAACACCTGGGTGGCCGTCCACTTGCCCTCATGGTCGACGGCGAGCGAGTAGTTTGGCTGCGGGTAGAGTTGGCCCTGCTGGATTGCAATGTGTCGTGGCATCTTGGCCTAGACGTGGCGTCAACCGAACACGGGGATGAGATTGCCGGTGCCGGGTTTCATCCGCTCGCTGATGTCGCGCAAGATCCGGTTGGTTTCGCTGGTGAGCTGGTTGTTCTCGCGCTGGGCATCGAGCGTGCCTGACGAATAGCCACCGCCGCCGACTTTCCCCAGTGAGGTGACGATGGGCGCGAAGGTTTCTGATGTGGGTTTGTTGTTTGGGCTTGGGCCCGTCGGTTGCACGGCTGCTGCGGCCTCCGCCACCTTCTTTGCTGCCTCGGGTTTTGGGAGTGCGTCACGGATCGATCCAAGCACGGTGTCCATGCTTTGCTTCATCCCGGTGGTGTCGATCACATCGGCGGTGTTAGAAAACGCATCGCCGAAGCGATTGGAGATATTTTCACCGGCCTCCTTGAGCCGCTGTCCCACTTTTTCGGCCAGTGGTCCGAGTTGGTCACCCGCAGCACCGAAGCGATTGGCCGCCTCAGCATCGAGCATCCCCGCAGATTCACGCAAGGCCCCCTGAGCCGAATCGATGGCACCGCTTTGGCCAAACAACTCGGCGAGGGGTCTGGCAATTTCCATGGCTTCGGCGAGGCCCTTCTGAAGGAACCCGATGGCGGAGAGAAAGATCCCGATGAGCACGTTGCCCATGCCCTTCCAGAAGTCGGCGGTGGTGAGGACTTGGAAGTAGGTGATGGCGGTTCGAAAAACTTCGACGATGTACTGGCCGGCAGCGGCGATGGTTCCACGCAAGGACGCCCAGAGGAAATTCACGCTCATCGCAAACCCAAGCTTCAGTGCGGTACCGACGAGATTGAGGAACTCACCACTCCTGAACACGGCGATCACGTATTGAATTGCGTCGCGGATCTTGGTTCCTGCTTCGGTGGCGAAGGGAGCTAGTTTTTGGGCAAGCGCGATCGCTTGTTCGACGAGCGGGCGGATGGCGTCATTGATCGGCGTGCCGAGCGTAAGGAACACCTCGTTGATCGTGTCCTTC
>CAILVZ010000258.1 GCA_903837825.1 Akkermansiaceae bacterium
CGATGATCTATCTGCGCGAGGGCAACGACCGCAATCCCGCCCACCTCAGCATGACCCTCGATGCGGGGATCCATCCAACCCTGAACGTCGAGCTGCGTAAAGTGACGCTCACGAACCATGCGTCATGCACGCGCGAGATCGAACTCACCACCTACGCTGAGATCAGCTTGAATCATCCGCTCGGCGATGCAGGGCATCCAGCATTTTCAAAGTTGTTTGTTCAGACTTCCACTTCACGCGATGCGTCCATGCTTCTTGCTCGCCGTCGCCCGCGTGGGCTCAACGAGCGTTGGCCGTGGGTGGCACAGAAATTGATCACCCTGGGAAAAACCCGATCATGGGAAACCAACCGCGCCACCTTCCTCGGGCGTGGGCGCACACGGCTCGAACCCGCCGCCATGGATTCGAATGATCCACTTTCAGGCGAGACGGGAAATGTTCTCGATCCGATCATGGCGTGGAGAACGGAGATTTCATTAGGCCCTCACGAATCACAACACGTCTGGCTCCTCACCGCAGCCGCTGAGGATGAAGCCTCCGTGACCAAAATCATTCATGAAATCCCATGCGCAATCGATGCCGAACATCTGCTAGAAGACGCAAAATCCGCCGAGGCAGCGCGGATGGATTCGCTTGGATTGACGCCAGAGACCGTCGCGCGATACGAAGCACTCGCAGTCCAAATGCTAGTTGGAAAAAGCCACTCGGAGGCACCCAAGACCCTTGAGGGATCGGATGTCGTCCATCGGTTTCCACTCGCGTGGGATGAAATCCGCGTGGTGGCCACAGCGGGCCTTACCAACCTCGGCACCCAAGACTTTTTGGCTGCCCTGCCATTGTGGAGAGCACTCGGGCTTAAGATCAGGGGTTTCATCATGGATCAGGCACCAGCCCCCGAGCTGCCGGACGGAATCACCCTCACCGACCCCAGCACTTTCACCGATGAAGAACGATCGTGGTGGCTTGCCTCGGCGCAACTCGTCGTGGGCAGTGAAATCACTCAGGAATTTCTAACAGAAACTAATGAAATCCCGCCAAGCACCTACCAAGCATCCGATTCACAACCGGATCTGCACGAGACGCTGCAGCACTTCAACGGCCATGGCGGATTCTCACGGGATGGTCGCGAGTATGTGATCCCGATGGCTCTCGAAAATGGCCGACTCCACCTACCTCCGATGCCATGGGTGAATGTCCTCGCCAACCCGAACTTTGGTTGCATGGTAACGGATCGCGGTGCTGGCTACACTTGGTCGCGCAACAGCCAAGCCAACCGACTGACCCCATGGTCAAACGATCCGATCCGTGACCCTCATGGTGAGGCCCTCTATCTCATGGATGTTGAATCGGGAACCGTGTGGTCACCTCTACCGGGCCCTTGTGCCGCGCGTTCTGCATTCGTGGTGCGTCACGGATTCGGCGTGACACACTTCCTCTCGACACACTCGGACATCACTCATTCGGTGAAATTCCTCGTACCACCGGCGGATCCAATCAAGTTGGTCGCTGTCCGCATTCGAAATGATTCGCCCCGCCCCCGCGATCTTGCATTTGCTGCCTATCAAGCGCTGGAGCTGGGATCGAACCCAGATCGGCATCACTCAGCATTTGCTTGGACTGCGCCGAACAAAATCCAGCACGCGACAAACCCACGCGCGGCGGACTTTGCCGGCGGCAGGATCTTCTCGTTTGTAAAACTCAATGGAGCATCCATTTCGGCGGATGACGCAACGCAATCGACCGCGGCATTTCTCGGCAAGGCAGACATGAGTAACCCAGACGGACTGAATTCCACGATCCCATGGAATGATCAAACAGGCTTTGGCCACGATGCTTGTTTTGTGCGTAAAATCACATTCACCGTTCCACCGGGGGCTGAGGTTGAGATCGTGGTTGGCCTTGGAGAAGTCATGAATGTGGCGGATGTCCAGTCGTTGGCGGATCGATATCAACTCCCGGGCGCAATCGATTCTCTCGAGGCTGAGGTCACCAAAACATGGCAACAATGGATCGGCAACATCCATGTCCGAACTCCGCTGCCAGAGGTCGATCTCATGGTCAACGGCTGGCTAATCTATCAAAATCTAACCTGTCGAATTTGGGGTAGAAGTGCGTTTTATCAATCGGGCGGTGCCTACGGATTTCGCGACCAGTTGCAGGATTCAGGAGCCATGGCGGCCTTACATCCTGAGCTGATGCGCAAGCAAATCCTCTTACACGCTACACAACAATTTCCCGAAGGTGATGTCACCCACTGGTGGCATCCCGAGCCAATGGGGCGAGGTATGCGAACAAAGTTTGCCGACGACTTGCTTTGGCTCCCTTACTTAACGGATCACTACTTGCAGGTTACTGGCGATTATCTTGTGTTAGAAGAGACTCGTCATTTCATTGAAGGCCCGTTACTCTCGGAAGACGAGGACGAGGAATACTTGAAGCCAAAAATTTCGACGAAGCAGGCCAGCATTTTCGAGCACTGCTGTCTCGCGATCGACAAATCGCTGACCCTCGGTACTCACGGGCTACCATTGATGGGGATTGGCGACTGGAACGATGGAATGAGCCGGATCGGCCGCGAAGGTCGCGGAGAAAGTGTCTGGATGGGGTTTTTCATCTTCGCAATTCTCAACCGCTGGATTCCGCTCTGCGAAGCACGGGGCGAAATCATACGCTCCAAAGCCTACCGCGAATACCGCGACGAGCTTCTAACTGCAATCAATGATGCAGGATGGGACGGAGAGTGGTATCGGCGTGCTTACTACGATGACGGGACACCACTTGGCACTCACACCGATGATGAATGCCGGATCGACGCACTTGCTCAAGCGTGGGCGGTGATTTCCAAAGCAGCACCCGCCGACCGAGCCCAAAAATCGTTAGATTCGTTGAGCCGCGAGCTCATTGACCATGATCACGACATCATCCGTTTGCTGCATCCGCCATTTGTGAATACCCCCCATGACCCCGGCTACATCAAGGGCTACGTGGCGGGAGTCCGCGAAAATGGTGGACAATACACCCACGCCGCCTGCTGGGTGATTCGTGCGATGGCAGAGGCAGGACGCAGAGATGAAGCGGCAAGCTTGCTTCAAAAGCTCAGCCCGATCTGGCATTCACGGGATGCCGATGCGGTGGCGCGCTACCAAGTCGAGCCCTACGTCGTGGCTGCCGATATCTATGGTGCTGCACCGCACATCGGCCGCGGTGGTTGGACATGGTACACAGGGTCCGCGGGCTGGATGTTCCGTGTCGCGGTGGAATCCGTCCTCGGACTCCGCACGGATAATGGCGACACCCTCGTTCTTGATCCCCGTGTGCCGAACTCTTGGCCTGGGTTCCACATCGATTTCAAGACACCATCAGGAAAAACGCTCTACAAAATCCAAGTCACCAATCCTAACGAAAATGCTGAAAGAATCATCAATCTAACAGTCGATGGCGCGGCGATGCCCTTGACAGATTCAATCGCCCGCTGGCCGATGCTCGATGATGGGGGCACTCATACTGTTGCAATCGTGTTAGGGGCAGGACTTCCCGGCTAACAACTCAAATCGCGCAACTCTTTATCTTCATCGGTTGATTGCTCGTAGCGGACATCCCACTGGCCGTCAGCCTTGATTTCCATCGTTGCATCATAGCGAAGGCGCGACTCCCCGTTTTTCGACAATACCACCACGCCGATCCCTTGCTCCGTCAGCATGTCGAGGATGCTTGATATTTGGTTTTTTGGCAGTGAGCTTCCTGGCCGATCCAGAAAAACAAACGCGGGCTTAGCCAAGAAAATGCGTGAAACCGAGAGCAGGTGTTGTTCGCCGATAGATAACAAATTGTCCCAATCGTGATCTGTGTCCAAGCCATTGGCATGGCTGACGACATCCTCGAGCCCGAGCTTGCCGAGCACCTCCATGATCTCCGAATCGGGCGTGACCCACTCCATGCCAGTGCGCAACAACGCCTCGCGCAACGTGCCAGGTGGCAAGTAGGGCCTCTCCGGAAGAAATAGAATCTCATCGAGGCTTGGGCGGACGATGCTGCCTACACCGCATTCCCAAACCCCTGCCGTGGCACGGAACAAAGCCACCTTCGGCGCATCATCTTTGCCGATCACCAACCATCGGGATCCACGAGCAATCTCGAGGCTAAGGTTCTCGATCAGCAAGCGCGACTGATCCGCCGACCGCAGGGTCACATTCCGATAAGCCACGAGGTCCGGGGATTCTTCGACCGCGATGCTGCAGGTGGTTGACTCTTGGGCTTTTTCGATCGCATCGGTCAGCGAGTGCAAGCGAGAAACCACCGCAGTGAATGCAGAAATCGATTGAAACTGGGTGACGATCAAAGAAAACGCGCCCAGCAAAGTGGCGAACGCCATGGTCGACTGGGTAATCACCCCGAACTCCCGATGACCATGAATGAAGAGCGGCGCGATGATCAATGCGGGGATGATCTGAATGAAATAGTTATAGCCATTCGTGAAAAAGCCGAGATTTCGATTAATCCGGATGAGTCCGCGGAAATTTTCGGTTAGGGCATCAAGGTGCTTGCCCAAACGCGCCTTGAAGCGCCCTTCTCGGTGCGCCAATGCGATGGACTCCGAATTCTCTCTGACGTGAATCAAATCCGCCCGAAAATCCGCCTCCATGTCGAGTTGGTCGTAATTCAAACGAATCAATGGCTTCCCAAGAAAAATGGTCATCGCCGAACCACAAACTGCATAAGTCACCGCCACCGCGAAGAGCACTGGGCTAATCGTCCACAAGACACCTGAAAATGAGATGGCTGTTAGAGTTCCATTAACGATTAACAATAAGAACGAAAGTGTGGTCGTGGTGAATGCCCGCACATCATCCGCAATTCTTTGGTCTGGATTTGCGATCCCCGTTGAGGAATCCAAATGGTAGTAGGTTCGATCCTTCAAGTACGAATCGGTGAGCCCACGGGTGAGTTGCTCGCGCCAGAGAATGCTCAATCGTTCCTCGGTGAACCGATACAGGGCGACCACCACCGTCGATGCGATGAACACGCCCGCATAAAAAAGCGCCTGCTGCCGAAAGATCCCCATATCGCGATTTTCAATCGCCGACATAAAATCACGGCCCACGTAGCTATTCACCACATTCAGTCCATTGATCCCGAACATCAGGAGGAGCAGAGTCCCCACAAACAGCAATGCCTTTGGCCCTTTTCGGAGCGGATCAACTGCCGCAACGCTCCACGCAATCGCCTCCATGTGAGGCGGATGACTTGGATGTTTTCTTGAGATGACATTCTAAAAAGGCGATCGCGAACGGTTGCAGCCGAACAACCGGTAAACTACCCTACCGCCTGCTCGTTACCAAGACAATCCTCCAGCGGCTCACCGAATCAACTGAAATTCAACAAACCACCAATTTTTCGTAGGGGCGGTCATGGACATCAATTGACAACAATCCCACCCTTTCAGCGAGACAACCTAGCTAAGGGGGGCACGCGATCGCTGGCTGTGATTTACGCAGTTCCATCACCCGCAGCGGCGGAAGATTAAGCACGCAAAGATCACTTCGAAGTAGCTCGAAAAGCCCATGCTCGGAAATCTGCATGGAAAACTGGTAGGTAATGAAAACACTCTCTGGCCCCATGCTCTCAGCAATGCTCGCCAAGAGCCTCTCGCGCAGATCACGTTCCATGATCGTAAATGGAATCCCAGAGACGATGTAGTCGGGATTGGAGACGCCGAGGCGATTGAGCACTTCTGATAGATGCAAGGCATCGGAATTCACTACCGTCACCCGCGAGTCGTGCTTGAATTGCTCTTCCAAGTGCGCGGCGAATTGGTAATCCAGCTCAATCAAAATCAACCGCGACCCCGCATCCATGCGTCGAACGATCTGGCGCGTGTGGCAGCCCTCACCAGGCCCTAGCTCCACGATGACCCTCGGCTTTGAAAAATCAAGCCGACTGGCGGTCTTGCGCGTCAGAAACCCAGAACTCGGGACAAGATAACCGACTTGAATCGGATTCGCGAGAACGCGTTTAAAAAACAAAAGACTCATGAAAAATCGATACGTGATTGCGATTGCAGCCTGAGCCGCAGTTCTAATAAAATTCCCAGCATCACCCGCTGACGCCTTGAAACTATCGCGAGCCTCGCATTCTGTCCAGACTTGGAAAATCATCAAAAATCTTTCCCGCTACTGGAGAAATCCAGTCAGGGGGCTTGTCGCACTTGCGTGGTCAAGTGGTTCAGGCAGTCCGAGCTCGTATGCCTCCCTTCCCGCTTGGACGGCGAAATTGAAGGCCACTGCCATCCGAACCGGGTCACTCGCGATCGCAATCGCGGTATTGACCAGCACCGCGTCAGCCCCAAGCTCCATCGCTTCGGCAGCATGACTGGGAGCCCCCAACCCCGCATCGACAATCACCGGCACAATCGCTTGTTCGATGATGATGCGGATCTGATCGCGGGTGACCAGACCACGATTGGATCCGATCGGTGCGCCCAGCGGCATGACCGTTGCCGTCCCAACCTCTTGAAGGCGCTTGGCAAGCACGGGATCGGCATTAATGTACGGCAGGACCGTGAAGCCCTCTTTGACAAGAATTTCAGCGGCCTTCAGAGTTTCGATGGGGTCGGGTAGCAGGTAGGTAGGGTCAGGATGAATCTCAAGTTTGACCCACTTTGGCAATCCTGCGGCGGCGGCAAGCCTAGCAAGTCGCACCGCCTCATCGGCATTCATCGCACCACTGGTGTTCGGCAACAGTAGGTATTTTTCCGGGTCGATGAATTCAAGGATGTTAGCGTATGGATCACGACTCCCCGTTAGATCTGCACGCCGTAGGGCAACCGTCACGATTTCCGTGCCACTTGCAGCAAGTGCGTCGCGCATCGATTCGTTAGACGGGAACTTGCCAGTTCCAAGGAACAGGCGTGAATTGAACTGGCGATTTGCGATGGTGAGAATTGACATGGCGAAAATTTAGGTTTGAGAACTCATTTGGGAATCTAGCCAGGCTTCAAACTCGTCGTGAGCGCCAAGGTCATACTGCCAGCAGCGAAACCCAAATTCGCGTCCAGCAGCGATATTCTGGGGCAAATCATCGATGTAAAGCGTCTGATTTGGAACAAGTCCATGATGATCGATCGCGTGCTGATAGATTGCAGCATGTGGCTTAATCGCCCCCACCTCAAAGGAAAGAACCCCCGCATCAAATAGCGAGAAATCCGGGAAATTGGTGAAGATCCATGGACAATGAATCCCATTGATATTCGAAAAAAGAATCAATCGATGATCCGCTGCTGCGAGCTTACGAACACAGTCCCAGATCGGCAGATTGGGAGTGAAAATCTGCTGCCATGCATGCTTGAACGCCGCAGGCGTCGCATCGCTCCCTAACACATTCAGCGCCCAATCGACATAGGCATCGACCGCGATCCGGCCTGTTTCAAACTCATCCTTGCGCTCCAGCAAGCGGCTCAGTCGCTCGGCAGCGTCTGCGGTGCCTTCCGGCAGAAGACGCACGAGCGAAGATTCGAAGTCGAAGTCCAAAAGGACTCGGCCGATATCAAAGAGAAAGGTCATGCGAGCCACCAGTCACAGCTGACCGTTCGATCTGATCAAGAATAAATCGTGCGGCGATGATCGCTCCGGCGTTACGATTGTGGGCCACCAACGCCTCCTTCATGGCGCGCCAGGCAGCCGAATCGTTCGCCAAAAGCCTGCGAATACAGGCAATCAGGGCCTCTGGAGAGTCCGCAAGGTGACCCCCACCGATCATTTCCAGCAAGCGAAGATTTCCCTCCTCCTGCCCAGGAACCAAATGATGGATCAGCATCGGGCATCGAGCGGCAATCGCTTCATGGACGGTCGCTCCGCCTGCCTTGCCCACCACGAGGTGATGGCGGCTCAACAACTGAGGCACCCGACGGGTCCAACCGATCAACCGCACCCGCCCAGGGTAGGCTGCCTTGATCTTGAGTGCTTGCGGGCACAGACGCCGCGCATTTCGTCCCATGACCATCGTGAGACAAACCGCTGGAGAGGCTTCCAGCAAGGCTCTTGCATGACGCACTAAGGACGACTTGGCTGTCGGAAAGTAAAGAACCTGAAACGCATCCCGC
>CAILVZ010000259.1 GCA_903837825.1 Akkermansiaceae bacterium
AACATCGGTCACTTCGACAATGAGATCCAAATCGACAAGCTCAACAATGCGCCGAAGGTGGTGAAAACCAACATCAAGCCACAGGTTGATAAGTACACATTCCCGACAGGCAACAGCCTTTACATGTTGGCAGAAGGTCGCTTGGTGAATCTGGGCTGTGGCACGGGGCATCCAAGCTTCGTGATGTCCAATTCTTTCACCAACCAAACGCTCGCACAGATTGAGCTTTGGAAGAACCGCGAGACTTACAAAGCCGGAGAAGTCAAGGTGCTTCCCAAGCATTTGGACGAAGAAGTCGCCCGACTCCACCTTGACAAGATTGGTGCCAAGTTGACCAAGTTGACTACGGCTCAGGCTGACTACATTGGCGTTTCCACGGAAGGCCCGTTCAAGGCTGACCACTATCGCTACTGATCAGTTGTTAGATTCATCAACAGCCAGTCGTGCAAGCGGCTGGCTGTTTTTTTGCGTTCACTCCAAGCGGCGTGCGGTGCCTAACAGGTGATCGCCCTGTGGATCGATTAGAAAATAGCCTGCGAGCGCGCGGCGGCCGAGAAGCATCGGGCAACGCATTTCAGAGCGATTTGCGAGACTGAGCTCGATACTCCAGCAGAAGCCACCCGGAAGAGTTGCGGTCGTTTGAATGAAAATCCGTTTTTTTGAGATTCCTGAAGAGCTGCGAACACGAGCGATTCGCACGACGGGTGCTTCACAGGAAATCATGTGGCCATGGTGATTGCTGGTGGTGAACTGCACGCTTTGTTCGTCATCCGCGAGGACGATATTTTCGGCATGGATGCTAGAACTTCGCGCGCCGGTGTCGGTTTTGGCATTCAACGGCGAAACGGCTAGATCTGGGAGCGAGATCCATTCGTGGCGACCGATCACGAGGCGGGGCATGCCGGGGCCGCGCCATGGCAGACCGAGCGACGCCGCGAGGTCGCGAGAGGTGGACTCGACGGGTTCGGGGACGGCTTTGAAAATCCGTTTCACGGCACGAGTAGAGAGGCGGCCATGGCTCTGGCCTGTTCGCCGCCGCCACCCAGCATGCGGACAAGTTCTTGGATGCGAGTTTCTCCTTGGACAGGATAGAGGCGCGAGCGAGTTCTTCCGCCCGTCACTTCTTTTTCGACCACGAAGTGGTGGGATGCGATCGCAGCCACTTGCGGGAAATGCGTGATGGCGACCACTTGGTGGCGGGTGCCAAGAGTTGCCATCTTGCGGCCCACGGCTCGGGCGACCTCGCCGCCGACGTTGGCGTCGATCTCATCGAATACCATCAGCGGGGTGGCATCCTGATCGGCTAGAGCGGATTTCACCGCAAGCATCACTCGGCTGATTTCGCCCGAAGACGCGATCTGGCGGAGCGGCAGCAGGGGCTCGCCTGGATTTGGCCCGAATTGAAACTCGATGGACTCGAGACCTTGTGGGCCGGGATCGGTTAGATTCTTGAGTGGAGCTTCGAATGATGACTGCTTGAAGCCGAGGTCTTTGAGTTGACTTGAAATTTCCTTGGCGAGCTTCGGAGCTGCTTTGCGGCGGAGAGTTGCAAGGGACTTGCCCGTGCCCTCGAGCTTGGTACGACATGCTGCGAGTTCGCGGCCTAGTGCCTCCAATTTTTCGCCGCGGTTTTCGATGGTGTCGAGCCGTGTGGCAGCGGTATCACGTCGGGCAAGGATGTCGCTGAGTGATGGGCCGTATTTTCGCTTGAGCGATTCTAACAGATTCACGCGGTCCTCGAGGCTGGCGGTTTCTGCGGGGTCAATGTCGAGCTCATTGGTGTAATCGGATAGATTGCGCTCGAGATCTTGGAGTTCAAGGCAAGCGGTTTCGAGCGAGGTGGTGCGGTCGCGGATCGATGGGTCGAGTTTTTCGAGCTCACGGACGAGACGTTGGACTTCGCTGAGTCGCTCAAGGATTCCATCTTCAGACGTGAGGGCTGTGCTTGCTGCTGCTGAAGCTTCTACGAGGCGGGATGCATTGGACGCGCGGCGCCAGCGGTCTTCGAGGTCGTGTTCATCCTCAGGCTTGAGATTGGCGGAATCGATTTCACTGACTTGGTAGCGGAGCAGTTCGAGTTCTTGTTCGCTCGCATTTTCCGCCTGGCGGATTTCCTCGAGTTCGGCCGCCTTCGCTCGCCATGCGCGGTAGGATTCCCGGTAGTGCGCGACTTCCGAGTCTGCACCTGCGTAGGCATCGAGCATCGCAAGTTGGCGCTCGGTTGAGAAGAGTGATTGGTGGTCGTGGGGGCCGTGGAGGTCGACGAGGTGCTCGCCAAGACGCTTGAGCAGCGTAAGGGTGACGGGCGAGTCGTTGATGAACTGGCGATTTGCGGTTTGGCCGATCACGCGTCGGATGATGAGTTGGGTGTCATCGCATGGGGCGAGTCCACCGTCTTCGAGAATCGCGTTGATTTCCTGCGGGTCCTTGAGTTCGAAAACCGCCTCGACTGAGCAATTTTCCTCGCCGGTTCGGATCAATGACTTCTCCGCGCGTTCGCCGAGGACGAGTTTGAGAGCACCGACGATGACTGATTTTCCGGCGCCCGTTTCGCCGGTCACACTGATGAGGCCGGTGCCCAGTTCCCACGCCAATTCGTCAACGAGGGCAAGATTGCGGATTTTAAGAAGGGTGAGCATTGGTTTTGCGGAACGCCGCGGATTATGCAAGGCTGGCCACAGGAATCAATGGCGGCGGAGTTTTCATTCACTTTTCTTGGGACTGGCACCTCGGTCGGGGTGCCGGTAATCGGTTGTGATTGCGCGGTTTGCACGTCGGACGACCCAAGAAATCAGCGGTTTCGGTCATCAATCGTGGTGAGGGCGGCCGGGCAGACCCTCCTGGTGGATTCGGGGCCAGATTTGAGGATGCAGGCGCTGCGTGAAGGGTTGCGGGAGATTGATGCCGTGATTTACACCCATGCGCATCTGGATCATGTGGCGGGATTTGATGAGTTGAGGGCATTTTGTTGGCGGCGTCCGAGTCCGCTGCCGTTGCACGCAACGCAGGGATGCATGGAGAGCCTGCAGACGATGTTTGGGTGGGCATTTTTTCCAGAAAATCCTGTGGTAGGCTATGTGAGGCCGGATCCTCGGCTCATTGACGGCCCATTTTCCTATGGGGATTTGAAAGTGACCCCCTTGCCAGTCGAGCACGCCAGCGTCGAGACGGTCGGGTTCCTATTCGAAGTGCCTGGCGCGCGGAAATTGGCGTATTTGCCCGACGTCAAAAGGATTCCAGCGGCGACCATGGAACTCCTTGATGGGGTGGGGGTGCTGGTGATTGATGCGCTGCGGAAATCCGAGCATCCGACACATTTTTCACTCAGCGAGGCCTTGCAAGTCGCTGATAAGCTGGGGGCAGCGGAAACTTGGTTGACCCATTTGAGCAACGAACATGACGCGACGCAGCTGTCCTTGGAGTTGCCTGCTGGCGTGCGAGTGGCTGCCGATGGTCTCAAGGTTGTGGTTTGATCGAAGGATCACGCTCGGATCTTGCATGATTTGAACAATCAGGCATGCTTACAGGCATGAGGAAAGTGGCGTTGGTTCTGTTGGTTCTCGCGAGTCTTCTGAGGGCTTCGTCGGCAGAAATTTCGCCCGATGCGGTGGCGATTCTCTACAATTCTTCGATCCCTGAATCACGGAAATTGGCGGAATTCTATTGTAAGATGCGCCGGATTCCTGAGGACAACCTGATCGCGTTGGATATGCCGCACTCGGCGGACATCTCCCGGGAAAACTATGATAAGTGGATTTTGAAGCCGTTGCGTGCCGAGTTTGAGACGCGGGGATGGTGGAAAAGGGAGCTCGATGGCGGCGGCATCAAAGTGCCGATTAAAAATCACATCCGCGTCTTGGTTACGATGCGAGGTGTTCCGCTAAGGATTCAGGCTGTGCCAAAGCCCGCGCCCAAACCTGGTGCGCCACCACCAGCACCCATCAATCCGCAGAATGCCTTGGAGGGGCACGATGAGGCATCGGTCGATTCTGAATTGGCGATGTTTGGGGTGGAATCGCTTCCGACGGAAGCGGCGCTTAAGAATAGCTTCTATCAGAGCAAGAAGTCGCTTGTGGATTCGGCGATGCCGTTTCTCGTTCTAACAGCAAGAATTGATGCGCCCAGTTACGCGACCTGCGAACGAATGATCACCGATGCGGTCGAGGCTGAGAAAACCGGGCTTTGGGGGCGGGATTATGTCGACATCGCCAACAAATTTCCTCAAGGCGACCAGTGGCTGGAATCGGTGGTGAAGGGGAACAACGTGGCTGGGATTCCCACGGTGGTGGATCGATTTGATGACACACTCCCTAAAAATTACCCGATGACGGACGCCTCGTTGTATTTTGGATGGTATGACTGGAACGTGAGCGGACCTTTTCTCAACAGCGGCTTTAAGTTTCGCAAAGGTGCTGTTGCCATGCATCTTCATTCGTTCAGTGCTGAGCAGCTGAGCGATGGGAATAAGAACTGGAGTGGTGCGTTGTTAGAACGTGGTGCGGCCGTGACGATCGGGAATGTGTATGAACCTTACCTGCATCTCACGCATGACTTTTCGATCTTGCATCAGAGCTTGTTGGCGGGAGCTTCATGGGTAGAGGCGTGCTGGATGGCGATGCCAGTGACTTCATGGCAGGCCGTGGTGTTAGGCGATCCGCTGTATCGTCCCTTTTTGCACCTTGATGGAAGTGGCGTGAAGGCGGATGGTGATATCGAGTTCAGAGCGCTGCGTGCTGGCGTCATCCAGTGGAAAATCAATCCACGCGAGCGGATCGAGCAAGT
Source organism: Akkermansiaceae bacterium (assembly GCA_903837825.1). Classification (GTDB taxonomy): domain Bacteria; phylum Verrucomicrobiota; class Verrucomicrobiia; order Verrucomicrobiales; family Akkermansiaceae; genus Luteolibacter. The sequence goes on from CAILVZ010000259.1 coordinate 4,783, forward strand.
TCAGAAAGCTTCGGAGCGCATGAAAAGTGGTGTCCTCGCAGAGGCGTTGGGGCTTGAATTCATCGAGAGGAAGGACCCAAAAGAAGCATCGAAATGGTTCCGGGCTGCGAAACAAAATTACGTTAGAAATGAAGATAAGTTGCGTCAGGACTTCAACTTGATCGCCATCGAGCGTGCGGCGGGTCGAAAGGATATTGCGTCACATGATTTGTTAGATGCGCAGATTGCCTATGGGCCCATCCCTGAAGCGGAAGGATTGAAGGGCTGGTTCGATATTCTGAACCCGCCTCCAGATCCCGCAAAAACTCCAGCGGTTCAAAAGCCCTGAGATTCGTTCGATTCTCAATGAACTATCGATTTCTAACAGACCTTATTTGGCATCCTCCTCTGGTGTTTGCGGAGACTGCGGCGCAGGCGCTGCCCTCGGAATTGGAGCTCCAAGCGCTTTGGTTCGCAGGGGCATTGGGTCGTGATTTTCGGACAACGACCGGCAAGACGGTGAGAATCGTTCAGTTCGGTGAGTGGAATCGCGGTGCTGGACCGGACTTTAGTCAGGTCGCGGTGGAGGTGGACGGCGAGCTGAGGACCGGCGCCTTGGAGTTGGACCCAGAAGCGAAGGACTGGGAGTTGCATGGGCACGACACCAATCCGGCATTTGGTTCGGTGGTGTTGCACGTGGTGTTTCAATCGGATTCGCGTCGGTTGTTCACTCGGACCTATGATCATCATGAGGTGCCGCAGGTGGTTGTGAGCGAAATGCAACTTTCGGACGCCTTGAATCGTCCGAAGCGAGAGGTGGCGATCGCTCACCCGGGGAGGTGCTTTTCCCCGCTCAAAGGAATGCCAGCCGGAGCGATCGAGCGTTTGCTCAGCGAGGCGGCTGCGCACCGAGCTGCACTCAAGGCAGGGAGATGGCTGCGAGTGGCCGATGCTCACGGTCGGGATGCGGCGTTGTTTCAGGCGACGGCGGAGACGCTGGGTTATGGTGGCAATTCGCTGGCGATGCGACTGCTGGCACAGCGGGTGCCGCTTGGGGTGCTCCGAGGCGATGAGGGTTCTGCGGAGGCACTTTTATTTGGGACCGCGGGGTTTCTTTCTGTGGATCTTCACGAGAAGGCTCCGGCGGACACGCGTGATTACCTTCGTGGCTTATGGGATACCTGGTGGCGAGAGCGGGGGGCACATGAGTCGGCGGGCGAGCGTGCGATCCCATGGAAAACCCACGGGCAACGGCCCGCCAATCATCCGCATCGGCGGGTGGGTGCACTCGCGGCCTTGGTGCGGCTATGGCCCACCTATCGGCGGCTCGCCTTCGCATCGCCATTTGTTGCCAAGCCGCTTGTGGATTTCCTCCACGACGTTCAGCATGATTTTTGGAGTCATCGCCACACGCTCACATCAAGCCATGCTGCTCAACGCGTCTCACTGTTTGGGCGCAGTCAAGCACTCGAGTTGATCGCAAATCACCTCGCGCCGCTGGCGATGCATGAGGACCGGATGGATCCACGAGCCTACCACCAACTTCGGAATTCGGCAGCGAATGAAAAGGTGAAGCGCTGTGGTATCCGTCTTTTTGGCTCGTCCAAAGCTTCGTTGCCGTGGATGAGGCGTGTGTGTCACCACCAGGCGCTACTCCAGATCTATCAGGATTTTTGCCTTGAGGATTTTTCGGGCTGCCATGAGTGTCCTTTCCCAGAACAACTCGCGCAATGGCGGTGACACAGCGAATGATGAAAATTCAACTGAACGGAAAATCTCACGAGCTCTCAGCGGTCATGCCACTGAGTGATTTTTTGGCAAGCATTGGCCTTGGCGGGAAGCCCGTCGTGGTCGAGCTGAATGAGGAGGCGGTGTTCTCACGTGACTATCCGGTGACTCAGATTGAGGATGGGTCGCGGGTTGAGATTGTGGTCCTGGCCGCTGGTGGGTGATGGGGGAGGGTAAACGCAACTGCGGCAAAATCAGCATTTCGAGAAAAATTCAGAAAGTGCGCCGAATCGCCTTGACCCCAAAAATTCCAGTGTTCATTCTTTGCCGCCCCGCCCCAAAAGGGTTGGTTTCCTTGCTTCTCTTCATTGAGATGCATGCAAATTTAGGGGAATTCCGGCGTAGCTCAGCGGCAGAGCGGGTGACTGTTAATCACTAGGTCGTTGGTTCGATCCCAACCGCCGGAGCCATTTTAAAGCATTAATCCTTAATGGGTTAAGGCCTTCTTGTTTTCATGGTTTTGGCCATTGTGGACACCTAATGTGAACACTCGGTGTTACGAGCCTGTTTTCCCCGGCTCTTGCCGCGAGCGCCCAAAAATCACGCGCCGAGGCGTCTCTTGGTTTGATGCGGCCCGCTTCGCCAACTGGATGATGAACGGTCAAGGAAGTGGCGACATGGAAAGCGGAGCCTATACGCTCAACAACGCCACCAGCGGGATGATTACCGCCAATGCTGGAGCACAAGTCTATATCCCAAGCGATAACGAGTGGTATAAGGCAGCGTATTACAATGCAGCGAATTCGTCTTACTCGCGCTACCCGAATGGTCAAGAATCAAGCACCGCGGCGGATGCGAATTATGACTCAAGTGCATCCACCGCCGTGGGCGCTTACGGTGCTAGTCCAAGTTCTTATGGGACCTTTGATCAAGGAGGCAACGTCTGGGAATGGAATGACGCGGTGATTGGCTCGTGGCGCAGGCTTCGCGGAGGTGCTTGGGACTCCAACGTCTCCAACGTCTCCAACTTGCGCTCCCCATTCACCTACAACTTCTTCCCCA
>CAILVZ010000260.1 GCA_903837825.1 Akkermansiaceae bacterium
GACGAGGACGAGAACAACAAAGAACGTAACCCCTAGTTACCCAAGCGCTTCATCGATGAAACTCGCGATTTCAATCCTGTTATTGAGCTTGCACCTTCAGGCCGTGCGTGCGGCGGAGCTGGACTCCGTCTTGATCGAAAAACTCCAGTCGGAATCCGCAAGTGGCGACCCCACGGCTCTGTTTGAACTCGGTAAAGCCTACGCCTCGGGCAACGGGGTGGTGCGCGACGAGCGCAAAGCGTTCGACTGCTACCGCCAGTCTGCGGAACTTGGTAATGCGAAGGCCCAGAATAACCTGGGGCGGATTTATTTCAATGGCTGGGGCGTTGAGAAAAATGAGGGCGAAGCCATCAAGTGGTTCCGTCGCTCCGCAGAGCAAGGCGCGTCCTTGGCACAGTACACACTCGGATGCATGCTTGCGGATGGGAAAGGTGCTCCAAAAGATATTGCTGGAGCGGTCCAGTGGTTCAAAAAATCCGCAGATCAGGGATACGCCGATGCACAATTCAGACTTGGTCATTTATACGAGACCGGCGCAGAGGGCTTGCCTGCAGACGCGCACGAAGCTTCAAAGTGGTTCGCGAAGGCAGCGACCCAAAACCACCCCGGTGCAGCCAACAACCTTGGGGTAATGCATGAGTATGGCAACGCAGTTGAATTGTCGAAGACTGAGGCATTCCGGCTGTATCAGCTTGCAGCGGCGGGAGGCGACGCAAAGGGAATGAGCAATCTTGGCAGATGCTACGCAATGGCGATCGGTGTCACCAAAAATCCGCTTGAGGCTTATCGGTGGCTTAAGCGCGCCTCTAACCGAAACGAAGTCACAGCCACGAATCTACTCGTGGATTACAAAACTGGCCTGAGTAAGGAACAAATCGCTCAGGGTGAAAAGCTGGCTGCGGATGACGAGGCACGCAAGTGATCGCTGCTTCTTAAAATACTTCACTTCGCTGGGTCGACCCTAGGGTTGATCCGGGTGTGTCCAGATTCAGCATATTCTTGTCTCGCTTGGGCCAATGAGTATTGCAGGTACCCCTGCCAACCGAGGGAAAGTCTCAGTTGAGCGTCAGCGACCTGCTGTGCCGTGACCCAGCGTTTAAGATAATCGTTTGATGAAGGGTCAAGGGCATCGGCAGAGGTGGTGGCTGCAAAGTCACTTTGGATTTTACTCACGGCTTCCTGCTGTTTCGGGCTCAAGGCCAGGTCTGCTTCGCCACTGCCTAAAAATGCGATTGGCAAGCGGACATCCTGAGTTGGCCGCACATTTCGAACAGGGATGGAGTCCTCTTCGGCAAGGGCTTGCCCAGCTTCAGGGCGACGATTCTTTGTATTCGGCGGCTGTTGGCGGATTGGATCAGTGGTCCCGGTCGTCTGCCGGTTTGAATCTTTACCTTTCCTTGGCGAGACTGCTGCATTGCTCGACAATTTGAATTCTGCAGTGCCCCTCCCAAGTGCCTGAGCCTTTGGTATGGGGAAACTGGTATCGGGGTCATTCGCTGCCGAGGGCACAGCTGTGCTTGAGAAGTAGGCTCTAGGTTGAGAACCCAGTAAGGGGCTAGGCGTTGGGCGTATGATCCTGTGGGCAGTGGCTAAGATAACGCCACCAAGCAACAAGAGCATCACAATTTCTGAGCGTTTCATGCATTGAACCTGAGGAGAAATTACAAAAAACTGGCGCAGAGTCACCCCTGCGCCAGTAAAATAACAATCAACTTGGAGAGGCTTCAAGTGGCTGATACAGACACTCAAGTCTCATCATTGAGATCAATAGCCAGCAATGATCCCGGCACCATCGCCTGGGCGACTCACATTCATGGTGAAGTGGTTGATGCCAGAGGTAGCTGCAGTCCCCGTGCTGGAGCTGGTGCCTTTGATTGCTGCGGCAAGAGCTGGAGCAAACACTGCAGCATCACCCGACAGCGTGCCATAAAGCACGTGCTCATATCCCCAGAAGGTGTACTGACCTTCTTGGACAGCAGTAGTGCTGTAGTCGACACCATTCCACTTCAAGGCAGTTGCAGCACTTCCAGTGCCGTCCGCTGCTGCAAGCGCGGTGGAAGAATCACTCGTGCTGAGGTAGGTCACGTAGTAACCGCCGATAGCGGTGGTGGTTGCACGCATGACGGTAGCAACGGTTCCACCGCTGTTGTAGCCCATGGCACCATCATCGTAGTCAATGCCGTTAAGAGTGGCTCCTGGATAAGGAACATGAGTTGTGACAGCATTGCTAGAAATAGTAGCCTTATACTGCAACACGGTTGCGGCAACGCCAATACCGGCTTCTGCGAATGCGGTGAGGCGCGTGCCAGAGTCAGCATCACGCCCGATGGCGAACAATTGCTTAGCTTTGGTCCTTGGGGTCCCAAGAATATTCACCGAGGTAGTGGTGGTGCGATCCGTAGCTAAACCCGTCAGCATCGCCAATGGGGCGTTGCCATTACTGAACACGGCCTGAGCGAGTAGTGGGGTCATGGAGAGACCGGCAGTGAGGCCAGGGCTTCCGATCCAACGGAACGGGCAGATGCCAACAATCAAATCGTTCGCCAAGGTGTTACTTGTAAACGGAGTGGAGGACTGAAAAGTGTCGGAAAGCGCGATTTGCGGGACAGCCATCACTCCCAGGGAAGTTACGTTTGCCGAAATGGTAGGGTCGAAGCTGACAGTGCCACTGGCATCGTCTTTCAGGAACGGCCATTCGATAGCATTTGAAACGGTTTGGACGCCGCCAACTGAGCCGTAAAACGAAACTTTAATGTTCACTCCGCTGTGGCTATTGTAGGTCTTATTCATCCAGTTCACCGCGCTGGCCTTGGAAAGAGTCGAATTCGACTGAGCAGTTGGAGTGCTGTTGGCGCCACCTCCAAGCATGGCCTGAATGGCAGCGATGGTCGCTGCACGGTATGCGGTCGAGCCAGTGATGTAGATTGTCTCTGCATGTGAAACAGAAGATAGAGCGAGGACTGCCATGGTGGCAGCGAGGGATTTGGTCATTTTCATACTAGTTATTTTTGATGGTTTGGTTGTGTTTATTATTTTCCGAGAAATTAGAATGGTATTAGAATGGTCTCAGTTGCGCCGGCGACGAGTCATCAGCATCATGGAACTAAGAAGACCTAAAGCGACGGATGCAGGCTCAGGCACCGCCTCAAACGAGATCGTCGCCGAATTGCCACTGCCGCTGATAGCAAAGGTTCCCACCGCATTGGCTGGGTTGGTATTGCCTTCAAGCAAACGGAACAGTGCGAGGCTAGAGGTTACACTACCTTCAATCGTGGGGTTGAAGTAGCCAAACGCCAAGTTGCCGGGACCCGTGTTTGTTCCACTTGGCTGAAAAGAAGCATAAGCATTGTTAGCGCTGGTTCCGATATTAGTCTGAATTAAGCCCACGTCGCTGTTTGCGGTGGAGGTTTTACTACGATAAGCAGCAGCCATTGAGGCGATCTTTGAGACGGGAGTGCCAACCGCTGCTGCATTGTTCCAGGCAGTGGCAGTCCCAACCGTGCGAGTTGCGCTTTCCACATTTCCTGCGCGGCTGGCATAAATCGTATTTGGAGCATCGGCACCAACCGTGGTGAGGCGCGTGGTTCCAGCTACGCCCCATTTGACCGTCGAATCAGTCGCCCAACCGGAGCCGAAGATCGAAACGAGGTCGGTACCGATATTGCCAAGGCTCAGCGTCATGGTTCCTGATGCTGATGCCGTTGAGTAAATCGAGGCTTGGCCGATGTTGATCAGATAATCGCTGTCTACGCCTGACTTGTGGAATCCGATGAACAAGTCACCGGCACTGTAAGCTGTGGTGGTGGCATTTGCTGCGGTTACTAGTGCAAGGCTTGCCAGTGCAAGGCTTGCAAACTGTCTATGTTGTTTTATTTTCATATTTGGTTAATTGGAGGCTGTGTATGAAGTGCGTGCGCTCAACTCACTTGAGTATGTATCCATGGACAGACGAGTCCTTGAATGATTATGGAGCGACAATTTCGTCACATAAGCGAAGATTCGTCCTAGTTGGAAACAATTTTGAATCCGAATGCTTATTTGCTGGTAACTTGGAGACGTGCAAAGAGCTTTGCGGCTCCGTTCTTGGCAATCACCTTGGTGTAGGTCCCAGCATTTTCAGTGCCTGCGCTGGCATTTGACCAATTGACCAAGTCCGTGCTCGTTTGCACGGTGACGTTGTATTCAGCCACCGAGGCGGCATTGTGAGGGAAGCTGAATGTCAAGTTGCTCGTGTTCTCCGTGACCGTCGGAAGATTTTGGGCAGTTGCTGAGGATGGATCAGAATTCAGCACGAACTCAACCATGTTTGAAAGCTGGTCATTGTCAGGGTCCGCCGCTGGAAGCGCGTTAGCTCCACTGAGAGAACGGCTAGTGGCCCATGCAGCGAATGCAGAAGTGACGGCTGGGGTGAAGGTAACTGTGCCACCTGAGCTAATCGTGAATGTACCCACCAATGTTCCGGGGTCCGCGCTGCCTTCAGCGAGACGGTAAAGATTCAACGTGGTGGTGGAAATCCCATTGCTTGAGTTCCCTTCGATGGAGGGATTGAAGTAGCCAAATGCCAAGTTGCCGGCACCTGCATTCACTCCGCTTGGCTGGTAGGATGCGTAGGCATTGTTGGTGGACGTCCCGATGTTGTTTTGAATGAGTCCACTCGGGTTGTTGGCAGTTGAGGCCTTTCCCTTGTATGCGGTCGCCACACTCCACATCCCACTGACAGGTGTACCTTGAGCGAATGCCGAGGTCCATGCCGAACCGGTGCTGATTCGAGTAGCATACATGGTATTCCCCGGATCACTGTTGGCGGTAGTCATGACTAAACGGTTAGTGCCGGAAACGCTCCAAAACACATTCCCAGCACTAGCCCAGTCGGATCCGAAGACGGCTACCAAATCGCTGGCGAGACTGCTGATCGTCTTACTGGATGTCGCGCCCGTGTAAAGAGACGCTTGACCAATGTTTACAAGGTAATCGGAGGTGTTCCCGGTTTGGCGGAACCCCAGCAAGAGATCACCGCCAGCATAGGTGGTGGTGGCTCCGTGGGTGGTGGCCGTGATGGCCAGAAGTGTGAGGGTGGTGATGAACGATTGTATGGTGGATTTCATGTTTTTAGATTAATTGAGTCGTAAAACGTTTCTTGAAGCGCACAGGGCTAAGGTACGTATTGATGCGGCGATTTAGGTTTCGCTTGGTCTTATGACCTCAGAATCGACCACATCACAGAGTTCGATTGTGACGTTTTCGTTACAATCCATGGATGGAGCCTTGGACATGGGACACGCGGTCCCCTTCACCACCCGCGGGTCGGAGGAAGGCAAATCGCCCCACCATTGGATCTCCTTGGCCTCGTGAATGCGAAGGACGCTGGCTTAACCAAGCGACTTCCCGGCATCCAAGAGCCCGGCGGCGTAGGCGTTGAAGACGCGCGCGATCTCGTCCCGGACTCGGCGGAAGACAGCCAGTTGCTCGGCTTCGGTGCCCGTTGCGTGCGCTGGATCATCGAAGCCCCAGTGGTGACGACTCACTTGGCCAGGGAAAACTGGGCAGGCTTGGTCGGCATTTCCGCATACGGTGATGACGGTCGAGACTTGATCGGCTAGAAATTCGTCCATGTGCTTCGAGTGGTGATCGGCGATGTCGATCCCAATTTCCGCCATGGCCTTGATGGCGAGTGGGTGGACGTAGCCTGCGGGCTTGGATCCGGCGCTGGCGACCCGAAATGAGTCGTTGAGCGCGGTGCGGAGGATGCCTTCGGCGAGGTGAGAGCGGCAGCTATTGCCGGTGCAGAGGATGAGGATGGCAGGTGGTTTCATGAGGTGGGGTAAGGGTTAGCTAGCCGTCGAGAAGAGGTGGCGTTTGAACCACAACGAGACGTGGACAAGCCCGATGAGCGCGGGGACCTCGATCAGTGGGCCCACCACGGCGGCAAAGGCGACACCGGATTTCAGGCCAAAGACCGCGATGGCCACGGCGATGGCCAGCTCAAAATTGTTTCCGGCCGAGGTGAAGGCGACACTCGCCGAGCGGGGATAGTCGGCTCCTAGTTTGGCAGCCATGAGAAAACTCACCAAGAACATCACCGCGAAATAGATCACCAGCGGGATAGCGATGTGCACCACGTCGAGAGGGAGGCGAATGATCGCATCGCCCTTGTACGTGAACATGACGACGATGGTGAATAGCAGGGAAATGAGGGTGAGCGGCGAGATTTTCGGAATGAAAACCGTCTCGTACCACGTTTCACCCTTCGCCTTCACGAGGAGCCATCGGCTAGCGAGCCCGGCGGCAAATGGGATACCCAGGTAAATCAAGACACTCTGGAAAATCTCGCCCATGGAAACCGTCACCACCACCGACTTCAGCCCAACGTACGGCGGCAGCACGGTGATGAAGAGCCACGCGTAAGTGCTGTAAAACAGGACCTGTGCGATGCTGTTGAGCGCCACGAGCCCGGCGGCGTATTCGCTGCTGCCCTTGGCCAAGTCATTCCACACGAGCACCATCGCAATGCAGCGGGCGAGTCCGACAAGGATCAGGCCGACCATGTATTCCGGCTGGTCTCGCAAGAGCAAAATGGCGAGCACCCACATCAGCGCTGGCCCGATGATCCAATTCTGGATCAACGAAAGTCCAAGGATCCGCTTGTTGGCAAACACCTTGGGCAGCTCGTGGTAGCGGACCTTGGCGAGCGGTGGATACATCATGATGATCAGCCCGATCGCCAACGGCAAATTGGTCGTTCCGAGCGTCATCGTGGCGAAAAATGCTTCGGGATCGTGGATAAAAAAGCGCCCTAACAGCACCCCAAGCCCCATGGCGGCAAAAATCCAGACCGTGAGGTAACGGTCCACGAATGACATGTTTTTGGCGACGTCGTCTGACATGATGGTGGGAGTTGATGGTTCTAACAGCATCCTTTTGGCCCGCAACAAGGCGCGCTACCGCCGATTCCAGGAAGGCGGTCGATGCTAGGGAGCCCGCATAGCTCGGGGGCGAGGCATTCGGTGTGTTTGTTCGCAAGGACGAGCACGATCGAATCCTCAAGTTTTTCGAATTCGCGGATCGTGTATTGGGAAACCACCCGCTCTTCGTATTCGATTTCAACTGGCACGGAATCGTCGGGCAGGATCGATTTTGCCTTTTCCAAGATGGCGGCCATTTTGCCGGTCTCGATGCGGTGGTTGTAATCCTCCCCCACCCAGACTTGGAGTTGGCAGGTGGTGGATTCGCGGAGTGTGCCGCCGCAGTCGAGGAATGTTTTGTGAAGTCGGCCGACCTCGGTGACGTGGAAGGAAACGGGAACGGCCGCACCATCTGGCAAGCGGATGCGAAAAAGGCAGCCGGAATGCTCCGTGAGAAGTGATTTCAATTCGGCTAGATTCATGAGGTTGCGTGCTTTCGGGTGGTGAGGCGTTTGGGTCCAGCGCAACAACTTCCCTCGCGTTGTGCGAGGCGTTTGGCTGCCTTTGCGGTGTCTTTCTCGAATTCCCGAGTCTCCGCGACCACGAAAAACACCATGAGAGATTTGATCAGCTTTCGGTATTCTGGGGCGATGCGGAAATACGTCCATTTCTCGCATTTCTCGCTATCGAGCAATCCAGCCTTGCGAATGATTTGCACGTGGCTGGATACCGACGACTGCGGCATCCCGAGGATTTCGGCCAGCTCGCAGACGCAAAGCGCGTCCTTCATGACCAGATTCACGATTCGTGAGCGCGTGGGGTCAGCCAAGGCTCGTGAAAAGGTAACCAGATCGCTCATGACGTAATTTATCGTAACGGATATTTTCGTTATGACAAATAAAATCCCTCACCAAATGGAACGCGTTCGGAAGTTCAGCCGTAATACGGCTTGAGCATCCAGTAGCAGATCGGCCCGGTCACGGCGACATAGAGCCAGAGCGGGAAGACCCAGCGCGCGAGTTTGCGGTGGGCGGCGAAGCGGTTGGTCCATCCAGCGATGAAGGTGAAGAGAATGAAGGGGAGGCTGACTGCCGCGGACAGAATGTGCGTGCTGAGCAGGATGAAATAAAGCGTGCGCATCGCACCTTGACCGCCGAAGCGCGTCGGGGTGTTGGTCATGTGATATGCCACGTAAGAAAGCAGGAATAAGATCGATAGAACCATCGCGAGGACCATCATGGCTCGGTGAAGTTTTACCTTTCCGAATTTGATGCAAGTGAGCGAACCGACGAGGATCGCGGCCACGGTCGCATTGATCGCGGCGTGGAATGCGGGCAATCCGGCGGTAGACCAACCCTCGGGCAACGGGAGTTTGATTTTCTGCATGGCAACCACCAGAAGCAAGACCACCGCGGAAAGGATCCACGCGGCGATGCCGAGTTTTTTTGAGAGAGCATCGTTCGCTGGGCGCGCGAGCCATTGGGAGCGTTCGGAAGGCATCATGGGGTGGTGGTGGGTTTCTGATTCAACTCCAGACGGATGCGGGCAAAAAGCTCGTCCTTCAATTTCTGATAGAGCGTCGGGTCGAGTTTTTTTCCCTCATCCGAGCGAGCATCGGCGAGCGGCCACTTGCCAACGACTTTGAAATCTCGGTTTACGAGGATGAAGCCAAGGTCGTGTGCGTAACGACCATTGGTCTCGACGTCTAACGGGTCGGTCCGCTCGCGGATGCCGAAAAACTTGAGCTCCTGCTCGAGGTAGGCATGAGTGGTTTTCACATCGCCGGCGTTGAGAAACCACCAGTTTTTGGTCTCAGCGCCGATGGCGGCGGCGTAGTCTTTGAGTCGTTCTTGCTGGTCGTTCTCGGGATCGACGGAAATGCAGGCAATATGGAAGTCTGGGTTGCCCTTGAACTCGTCATAAATTTTCCGGAGCTCCTCGCCATTACGAACCGCGCAATGCGGGCAAACGGCGAAGAATTCTGCGACGACCCAGACCTTGCCGCGGAGGTCGGAGAGCTTCACTTTTTCGTTCGCTTGATTGGTAGCGGTTAGATCTTTGCCGATCTCAAACCATTGGGGCGCGGTCTCTTTCCCAGTATCGATCGCGGGTGCCTGATAGGGCGTCGTGAGGCCGCTGCGGAGCCACATCGCAAGGCTGACAATGCCGACGCAGATCGCGGCGACAAGCGTGTAAAACAAGGTGATGGTGGTGTTGCGTTTCATCAATTTTGGAAGGATTCGGCGAGCAGCTTGTCGATGGTGTGGTTGAGCAAGACTTCGAGCTCCTCGGTGTTGCTGCGGGCGGTGCCGGTTTTGGCGCCTTTGGCGTCCCACGCGGCCGCTTGTTCGAAGTCAAAGGTCGCAATGAATGGCTCGCCGCCTCGTTTTTGAGGGACAACCCCGCGACGAATGTGGCCATTTTTATCGATCAAGACGATCGAGGCATCGTAGTCCCACTTGTTAGAAGTTTCGTTCGGGTAGGTGGTGGCCTTGAGTTCGTTTTTGATGAACTTGTGAAGGGTCTTGGGTTCGTTGCTTCCGAGCCACCACTGGGGAAGCAGCATGCCCTCGGTCTCAGCGGTGGTGGCGAGCGTGGTGAGCAGTTTGTCAGCAGACATCGGATCGATGACCAACGAGACGAAGGCGAGATCGGTCGTTGCGGATCTGGACTCTGCTAGGCGTTTCATCACCGCCATCGAGCGGCGGGCGATTTCCGGATCTCGGAGACTGAAAACATTGAGAGCGATCACCTTCCCGCGCAGGTCGGCGAGATCCACGGTTTTACCATCTTGTCGGAGCATGCGAAGGTCCCGCTCCTTGGTGATGCGGTAAGCCACGGCAGGGCGATCGTCTGCGGCTTGGCTGCGTGACCAATTTTCATAGGCCTTCAAGACAAGACCGCCACCAAGAAGCATCGTCACCACGAGAACAATCGCGGTGTTGCGGAGTTTCTTGGGATCACGAATCGCGGGTTCGAGGCTGGGATCGGGAAGTGGCATGCGTGGGTGAAGGTAGGCGGGAGCGGCGGTCAGGCAAGGCGGAGCATTTATTTCTTCGTCACTTTGATTTCAAACATGCGCGGCCAATACTTTCCCGTCACGAGGAGGTGGCCGGTGGATTTCTCGTAAGCGATGCCATTGAGCACCTCGGCGCGGTTCGGTTGGCCAAGTTGCCGCCGCAGGCCAGCGAGATCCAACCAGCCGGTGACGCGACCGTCTTGCGGCGAAATGCGGGCGATTTTATCCGTCTGGTAAATGTTGGCGAAGATTTGGCCGTCGATCCATTCCAGTTCGTTGAGGTTGGTGACTGGGCTCTTACCGTCTAGGACCTCGAGGTTCTTGACGGTGGTGAAATCCTTCGGGTTGATGAATCGAAGGGTGCTGGATCCATCACTCATGATGAGTTGCTTGCCGTCGTTGGTGAGTCCCCAGCCCTCGCCTTGGTATGTGTGGGTACGGATCGGCTTGAAGGTGTCTGGCTCGAAAACGTAGGCGGTATTTTCCTTCCAAGTGAGCACCCACATTTCGTTGCCCATGATGGTGAGGCCTTCGCCGAAGACGGTCTTGGCCAACGGGCGCTTGCGGACGATTTGCCCGTCGCGGGCTCAACCTCGCGGAGGGTGGATGCGCCATAGAGCCCAGCGCTCTCAAACAAGCGACCATCGACCCATTGCAGGCCCTCGATGTATGAGGTGTCATCGTGTGCACGGGTCGAAATGATTTGATAGCCGAGCGAATCCGGCTGGGATTTCTGGCAGGCGGTCAACGAGCCAAGAGTAACGGCAAGTGTGATGAGGCGTAGCATTGGTTAGAGATGGGTGAATTCTTTCCAGCACTCAAGAAACCCCGGTGCAAAGTCCGCAGGTCTCGACGCAATCCACGCCGAAATTTCTGTTAGAGGAAACCAAACCGCCGCATCGACTTCGGCCGACGGGAAGCGCAGGTTGCCATCGTGGCGGGCGCGATAAAGCCGGACGTGCTCCCAGCCGGTTTCTTCACGGGGTGAAATGCGAGCGATTTCCTCGAGCGGTGATGCCAGGGTGATGCCCATTTCCTCTTCGAGTTCACGAATTGCAGCGGTTTCGTAGGGCTCGCCGGAGTCGAGGTGACCCGAAACACTGGAGTCCCAGAGCGAGGGGCAGAGGTCCTTGAGTGCAGAACGTTTTTGCAAAAGTAGGTCGCCGCGTTTGTTCAGCACGAAAACGTGGACCGCACGGTGGATCAGTTTTTGGGCGTGGACCTCGCCACGAGTCGCCGTGCCAACCACTTGGTCATCGGCATCGACCACGTCGAAAATTTCGCCCGCTTTCTGTGGCTGGTCCTTCAGCGGGTGGGGATCAAACGCACGGGTCAGGTCGACCCATTGCGCGAGATCAAGCTCTTCACCGCGGACGGTGATGCTGACGCCAAGGCTGGCGGTGACCTCTTCCCATGGCGGGCCATCGGGGAGTTGTTTTTTGAGTTGTTTCCGGCGTTGGGCGAAGCCGCGGCGGATCAACTCATCGAATAACCGGTAATCAAACACCGGCAAGCCCGTCGTCCGTGGTGTCAGCACCGCGACGCTCGAATCAATCTTCGGTTGTGGATAGAACGCTTCGGGCGGAACGGTCCTAAGGGGTTTGACCTCCCAGTTTGCTTGAGTTCGCAGTGAAAGAATGCCGTAGTCCTTGGTCCCAGGTTTCGCCGCCAGACGGTCGATGACTTCCTTTTGCAGCATGATCACCGCGCGCTCAAACGGGTGTGGCCGACTGAGCAGGTTCTTCATGATCGCGCCGCCGCAGGAATACGGGAGATTTCCGAGGAACTTCAAGGGACGATGCTTGAACAACGCACGGCCATCGAACTTCGCGCCATCCGCATGGTGAACCTCCACGCTCGGGTCATTGCGAAACCGTTCTTTAAGCGCCGCGGCCAGACGCGCATCGAACTCGATGAGGATCAATCGTCGCACCTGGCCGATGAGGTGCTCACTCAGCGACCCCGTGCCAGGACCAACTTCGACGACCGCATCGTCCGCCGTGATTTCAAGCTGCGAAACGATCCAGCGCGCCATGTTTGGATCGATCAAAAAATTTTGACCAAGTTGTTTGCTTGGCAGAACGCCGGCGTGATCCAGCACCTCTCGAATTTCCCGACCCGTCATCGCCTTTGTTCATGAGGCATCGCGGCGCTGCGTGCAACTCAAACGCGCGTCTGGGTGGGCACGGGCTCAAATCTGGATTTGGTGCCGGAACAAATACGAGTGGGTTGCAGCGGGGATCGGGATGAGGTGCCTTGCGCCAAGTGGGGTCACACTCGGACCCTCAAGTCCCTCACGCTCCACAGCACTCCGGCGGCGGCCTTGCCATTTCCCTTCAGTCGCCGCGCACCATCCTTCCGCCTCTCGGTGAAGCGCTCGCGCGTCGCGGCAAA
>CAILVZ010000261.1 GCA_903837825.1 Akkermansiaceae bacterium
CATAGGCATCGCACCAAAAAAATCACACCACAAAGCAGCGGTGGCACCGATGAATCTATTCCAAAGAAGTACGAGGACTGGGATTCGAACCCAGGACCAATTGATTAAAAGCCAACTGCTCTACCGACTGAGCTATCCTCGCCTTTGGTTCCCACTTGCGGGGCGAGACGAATAAGAGTGGACGGCAGCTTTGGCAAGCTGATTTTTGCGGCACTTGCGGAATTTATCCGTTCTTACTCGGGGGTGGCCGCCCGTATCAATTCGCCCGATGTCTCTCAGGCAGGTGCCATGGCGGATTTTTTTCAAACTCTGCCTTGAGCACCGCGGGCAGGGCATCCCCCATCATTTTGACAAGATAAGGTGAGGTCACGATCATCTGAAGCTGCAACGCACCAAAGAAAAAAGAAATGAGTAAGATCACTTTAAGGGGATTCAAACTCTTGGCGACGACACGATGGCCACCGGTGTGATCCCAGAGAGGGGCACCCAGCCACCTCGCGGTGAACAGGCTGATGATCTGACAAACCAGAGCAAGTAAGCCCCACCCGAAGCCAACACCCGTGAACAAGACTCGCAGCGAGCGGTGGGTCGCTGCGGCCAAATCGAGACGGGACCCATCTTGATTGGTGACCGCGAGCCCTAAAAGCCACTTTCCCGGAGTGGTGCCCCAATAGTGAAGCAGCAATGCCTCAAGCACAAACCACGGCACAAAGTGAAAGAATGTGATCCAAGAATTGAAGAGGGCGGCCTCAATGTCTTGGCCAGCAGCCCACATGCCGAACCACCAGCAGCCAGAATAAACATACAAATCGAACCAGCGCGCCCAAAACCGGCGAAGGTAATGAGACTTGAGAGCTTTGGGCTGGACCTCAGGGGTGGGCGCGTCGGAAGCCAAATCGGGGAACTCAGGAAATGGGGGGCCGGCCACCTTGGCATTAGGATCATTTTCAAACTCACGCGCGAAAAGATCGATCTCCTGCAGTGGCTTCCATGCCGATAGCCCCTCGTGCCAAGCAAGCGTTTCGGCAGGCAGTTCTCCGCCCTCAATTTTGCGGCGGACCTCGAAATCGTGCATCGGCCCAACCTTCTCGCCATCGCGAATGATCCAGACTTCCATGGTTTAGAGGTTTCTCAGGGATTTTGCCGCATCACTGCGGGCAGCGAAAAAAGCGGGAACAAGCGCAGCCAGCGAACACAGCACAAAGGCCATAAAGGCAAAAATCAGTTGTTCAATGGGGTTTTGATGAGCGGGTAAAATCGTGAAGCCCGTGAATGAGGAGGCAAACGGGTCAAAACCAATCCCACGCAGGAGCACTTGGATATTTCCCCGGAAATGAATAACCAAGCGCCCGAGACCCACGCCAAGGATACCACCCAAGGTGCCTAAAATCATCCCCTGATAGAGGAAAACCCGGATGATCTGGCTCGGAGCCGCACCCAATGCCTTCATCACCCCAATTTCCCGCCGCTTTTGGATCGTGACCGTAAACATCACCGCCATCATGGAAAACGCGGAAATGACGACAATGAACGAGAGGATGAAATACATCATCCCACGTTGTTGTTCGATCAGCGTGAAAAACGGCCTCGCCTGTTGTCCCCATGTGACCAATGACCACTCCGGCCCCTGTGCTCGCCTCGCCTCGGTCGCGAAGGACTCCGCCTGATAGGGGTCATCAAGCCGCAGCGCGATCCCCTGCACCGCCTGTCCGAGCCCAGCAAGATCCTGCGCAAGCGGAAGTGGCACAAACAGGTCGGGAGTCACCGCCATCTGCGACGCTTGATAGACCCCAATCACCTCCGCTTCCTTGGGCAACACCACACTTTTAAGGCCTTTGAGGGTCTCACCATCCATTTTCTCGGCATCCGTCACGTTTAGGTCAGAGATGGCTTGATCGATCGTCGATTTGCTTTGCTTATCAAACCGAAAGACTCTGCGGGCATCGTCTTTTTCGGACGAATCCATGGCCACGAGAATGCTGGCGAGCAACTCCCGCTCAGGCTCGCGGATGCCCTCGCCGCGAATGGCGTCGAGCGCGGCATAATTCGATCGATAGTCCTCTAATGACAGCGTGAACTGATCGCCCTCCGACTTCCAGCCTCGGGAAATTGCGTTGGACGCCGCCTGCCACTGGACCGCAAATGCCTCACGCAGGGGCGGATTTTCGGTCACCTTGTAGGCGCGCATGACCTCTTCAAAATTCCGGGTCGAGTACAGCCGCAACCGATCCCCCACCCCGATCTGCAATTGATCCGCCAAAATCGATGAAATGACCACGCGATCATCGATCCCTAAATCGGCGGTGGACCTCGGGTGTTCTTTCAGGTCTAACATTTTTGCAATCCCCTCAACCTGAGCAGGATCCGAAGCGTCGACCCCCCGAAAAAGCACCGGACGCTGCCAAGAAGCCACGTCCACGATGACATTGTCAGAGACATAAGCGGTGGCGGCTTGGACGTGAGGCCAGGTCTTTGCCTTGGCCGCAATTTCCATCCAATCGGTCATCGGCACACCCGGCGCAGTCGCCAATCCATTGATCAAAACGTGCGGAGTGAAGCCAAGGAGCCGCTCTTTCACATTCCGCTCCAGGCCCGAGTAAACCGCCATTACGACCACCAACACCAGCACCCCAAGCATCACCCCCACCAGCGAAATCAAGCTGAATGAGGACAACATCGACCGGCGAGGGTTGAGATATCGCCGGGCGAGCAGGAAACTGAAAGATCGACGTTTGATACCGCTAACTACTCCGAGATCGAACTTTCGGCAAGCGATTGCGTGTTTCTTCTGAGAATCCGCCACGTTGGATTGGGATCCTTAACCATTCGGAAAAACTAATGGGTGAAATTTTAAAATCCGTATTGCTCTCCGGCAGGGGATCAAGTGGAATCTTTCCGTGCGCTATCAATCCATTTCTCCTGAGCTTTTTGTACGCAACCGCCAGAATCTTCGCCAGTTGCTCAAACCGAACAGCTTGGTCATTCTTCACGCGAACGACATTTACCCAACCAATGCAGATGGCACCCTGCCGTTTAAGCAAAACAGCGACCTGTTTTATCTAACGGGTGTTGATCAGGAGGATACCACGCTGGTTTTGATGCCCGACGCCCGTGATCCTAAAGAGCGGGAGATTTTGTTCGTGAAGGAAACCAGCGAGCACATCGCGATCTGGGAGGGTGAAAAGCTCACCAAGGAACAAGCACGCGTAGTGACAGGCATCGAACGCGTCGAATGGTCGCATCACTTTGATTCGTTTCTGCACCGTGTCGCCCCGCAGGCAGAAAATATCTATTTGGTGACCAATGAACACTTGCGAGCCAGCGTGATCGTGGAGACCTGCAATGCGAGGTTCATCAAAGATTGCCAAGCCCGCTACCCACTGCATCGCTATGAGCGGCTCGCCCCCCTCCTTCATCGTCTGCGGATCACCAAAGATCCGGAAGAAATCAAGATGCTGCAGCAAGCGTGCGACATCACCGAAGCGGGTTTCAGAAGAACCTTAGGCTTTATCAAGCCCGGTGTCGGTGAGTGGGAAATCGAGGCCGAGCTTCTCCACGAGTTCGTCCGCCGGGGCTCGCGTGGATTCGCCTACACGCCCATCATCGGCACCGGAAAAAATGCCTGCGTGCTTCACTATGTCGACAATGACCAGATCTGCAAAGATGGCGACTTGATCCTCATGGATGTGGCCGCCGAATACGCTGGGTGGGCGTCTGACCTCACTCGGACGGTACCCGCCAATGGCAAGTTCACTCCGCGCCAACGCGACGTTTACAATGCGGTTCTCCGCGTATTGCGCGCGGCCAATGAGATTTTGCGCCCTGGAACCACCCTGATGGAATACCAGAAGCAAGTCGTCGAAATTATGGAGCAAGAGCTCATCGGCCTCGGCCTGTTCACCGCCGAGGAAGCCAAGGCGCAAGGCCCCGACAAAGCGCTCGTCAAAAAGTACTTCATGCACGGGACCTCCCACCACTTAGGTCTGGATGTCCACGACGTCAGCCCACCCCACGAGCCAATCGCCGAGGGCATGGTGTTCACGATCGAGCCAGGCATCTACATCCGCGAGGAAGCCATGGGCGTGCGTTTGGAAAACGACTACCTGATCGGCAAGGATTCGAATTTTGACCTCATGGGCAACATCCCGATTGAGGTGGATGAAATCGAAGCCCTCATGAGCAAACAACAGGGGTAATTTCCCGCTTGAGGGATGGCCTCACGGCTCGGCGGAACGGGCTAGGCCCATTTTCCATCACGCGTGGTTTTAGATTCCCTCCAGAAACGGGCTCGCTAACATTGCGCCCATGATCGGAATCGTTTTGGGATCTGGGTTGGGCCTGTTGGCAGAGGCCGTGGAGGTGGAGCGCGAGGTTTCCTTCGGGGAGGCCGGTCTACCAACCTCCTCGGTGCCCGGACACGCAGGCACCTTTGTTTTTGGATCACTGCATGGCACGCCCGTGATTCTCATGAAAGGCCGCGTGCACCTCTATGAAGGTCACGGAGCGCGCGAGATAACAGCGGGCATTCGCTGGATGGCGGCACAAGGGGTTCAAAAGATCGTGCTCACCAACGCAGCTGGCACCCTAAACCCTGCATTTGCCCCAGGCAGCTGGATGATGCTGAGCGACCATCTCAACCTGACTGGGACCTCACCGCTCGTGGGCGCAGATTTCATTGACCTCTCGGTGGCCTATGATGCCGATTGGCGGGCCAACTTCCGCGCACAAGCTCTCGCGCTAAAGATTCCCCTTCACGAGGGCGTCTACGCTGGCCTGCGCGGACCGCAGTATGAGACCCCAGCAGAAATCCGGATGCTCCACACCCTCGGCGCTGATGCCGTCGGCATGAGCACCGTGCTGGAAACCATCCAAGCGCGCTCGCTCGGGCTTCCCGTGGTGGCATTTTCTTGCCTCACCAACTGGGCCGCAGGCATCACTGGCGAAACCTTGAACCATCACGAAGTCCTCCAAACGGGGAAACAAGCGGCCGATGTGATGATTCAACTCCTCACCACCACTTTAGGTGATAGCGCCAATCCTCGCTAAATCGTCGTTCGCGGCGAAGCGGAAATCCAACACTCGAAGCGATAAATGGGAAATTGGTGGCAGGGGGCGGATTTGAACCGCCGACCAAAGGCTTATGAGTCCTCTGCTCTACCGCTGAGCTACACTGCCAAAATTTCCCAAATGCGAATCTCGCACCGGGAGGAAGTCGTTACCTTCCAACCACAGAATTGTCCACCGGAAATTGAGAAAATCTCTCCTAACTCAGTCGGCAGATCCGCCTTGCGGCCTCATCCTCGATTCGCCAGCGCACGCCCCGTGGGCGATTTTTTGTTTTTCGCGATCACGGATGGCGGGCCCTCGGCAACGAGCGTTCCACCATGAAGTCCCCCACCCGGCCCGAGCTCGATGACCCAGTCCGAGGCAGCGATCACATCCAGATGGTGCTCGACCACCAACACACTATGCCCCGCATCTCGCAGCCGAAGAAACGCAGCGAGCAATTTCTCTACGTCGCCGAAATGCAGGCCCGTCGTCGGCTCATCAAAAAGATACAAGGTGTGCGGTGATGCTGGCCGGGCCAACTCAACCGCCAGCTTCAACCGTTGCGCCTCCCCACCCGAGAGGGTGTTGGCGGGCTGGCCAAGCTGCAAATACCCGAGACCTAAGTCCTCGAGAACCTCCAGAATTCGGTGGATCTTCGGAATCGGCCGGAAAAACACCCGCGCCTCGCTCACCGAAAGTCCGAGCACCTCTGCAATCAACTTTCCCTTGTAGGTTACCTCAAGTGTCTCACGATTGAACCGCCTTCCTGCACATGCCGGACAGACCACCCAAGCATCAGGCAGGAAATGCATCTCAATCTTCAATCGCCCATTGCCCTGACACCGCTCGCATCGCCCCCCAGCAGCATTGAAGCTGAACCTCCCCGGCCCATAGCCTCGCTGCTTCGATAAACTCAACTTGGTGAAGAGATCTCTCACCAAATCGAAGACCCCCGTGAACGTCGCTGGATTCGAGCGCGGACTGCGGCCAATCGGCGACTGGTCTGCCACCACATACTTCTCAATTTGTTCCAATCCATCGATGCGATTGTGCAACCCAGGCAATTCTCCCGATCCATGAAAATGCCTTGCGAGCGCCCGGCGCAAAATATCATCCGCCAGCGTGGATTTTCCACTGCCGCTCGGGCCACTCAAACAAACCAATCGCCCCAGCGGAATCGCCACGTCAAGGCTCTTCAAATTGTGCTCACTGGCTCCACGGATCAGTAATTTCTCTGCAACCGGCAAAGGGGAGGCAAGCGTTCCAATCGATCCCGCCTTACTCCTTAACCACTCACCCGTCGGCGAGCTCAATTGCATCGGCACCCCTGCCGCCAAGACCTCGCCGCCAGCTGCCCCAGCCCCTGGCCCGATGTCGATCAACCAATCGGCCGCGCGAATGATCTCTTCATCATGCTCCACGACCACTACCGTATTTCCTAAATCACGCAGCCGGATCAGTGCCCGGATCAAACGCGCCGTATCCGCAGCATGCAGGCCAATACTCGGTTCGTCTAACACATAAATCACTCCAGAAAGCCCTGCTCCCAGCTGGGTCGCTAACCGAATCCGCTGCGCTTCACCGCCCGATAGCGATCCACTATTCCGCTGAAGTGTAAGATAATCCAAGCCCACCTCCTCTAAAAATGCCAACCGCGTCCGAACATCGGTCGCAAGCCGCTTGCATACCTCAACCTTGGATGACTCCGCATTGAATCCATCGACCCAGCGCATCGCATCCGCCACTCCAAGCTCGCAGAATTCCTGGATTCCTAACCACCGCCCGTCCAAGCCCTCAACCTTGACCGCCAGCCACTCAGGCTTCAAGCGCTGCCCACGACACGCACCGCATGGGCGATGCGCCATGAACTTTGCCAACTTACGCCGCGTGATCTCAGATTTGGCGTCACGATACCTTATCCAAGTTTGCTCGGCATCTTCACCATTTTCTAACAGACTGGCATCGCAATACATTTCCGTCCCAAGGCCTTCACAAGCCTCGCAAGCCCCTAGGTGCGAATTAAAGGAGAAATGCTTGGGCGAAATCTCACCAACGCTCCATCCCGTGCGTGGATTTCGGTACGATGTCTGAAACGTTAGATCACTCCAAACATCCGAACCCACCGCCTGAATTGCCGCACGCGCTTCCGCACCACAGAGCCGTAGCGCCGTTTCAACGGAGTCCGCGAGACGGGACTCCATCCCACCACGAATCACCAATCGATCCACCACCATCTCAACCGCCGTCGGATGCTCTGGCCACCGCGAAATGGCATCATCCATTTCCATCACCTCACCATCCACCCGCACTCGGATGTATCCCTGCCGCTGCAAATCTCCTAACAACCGAATCGGATCTTCTAACTCCTCATGCGGCAATGGCGCGAGCAACACCACCTTGGTACCCTCTTCCATCTCCCCCAACGCTTTCACAATATCCGCCGCGGTCATCCTCGCCAAACGCTCTCCCGTCTCAGGGTCATGCGGAATCCCCGCGGCCGCCCACAGCACCCTCAAGTAATCATAAATCTCCGTCGTCGTTGCCACTGTAGATCGCGGATTCAACCCGCCACCGCGTTGCTCGATTGCGATCGCCGGACTCAGGCCCTCAATCGAATCTACATCGGGTTTATCAAGTTGATCCAAAAACTGGCGTGCGTAAACCGACAGGGATTCCACATAACGCCGCTGCCCTTCAGCGTATAGCGTGTGAAATGCTAAAGAGGATTTCCCAGACCCACTTGGCCCAGAAATCACCACAAGCTTCCCCCGAGGAATATCGACATCGATATTCTTCAAATGATGCTGTCGTGCCCCACGGATTCGGATCGCGTCCACACTCCAAGAGAAATCCGCCATCGCCAAACTTCCAAGCTCGAATGATCCGTTAATCTCAATCTCCGGAAGCAGCCAAGCCATCACCGACGATCACTCGGTAATCCTTGATTCTGCCAGCGACCTTGGAGTCGCCCTGACGAGGTGTGTAGCGAAACCCACCGACCTCTCTGGACTCGCCCAAATCGATCACCAATCGGTGTGGATAATCTGGTGGCGAATCGCTCCAACGCGTGTGCCAAAAATTCGCCGTCTGGCCATCGATGGCATTCTCAGCGGATCCATCCTCTTTCAAACGCTCCTCACTATCGACATACGCAATACTCGAGCCCTCAGCACACAAGGGATTACCCGCAGCATCTAACAGACCCAACTCCGCCACCGATGCGAATGGTTTGCCATCCAACGCACTGAGTGCCTCGAGACAGACAAACCGCCCGCGGGAGACCTTGGCGAATCGCACCGTCTGCGCATCGGAACCTGAGGAAAAAGCTCCGCTGTGTACGATCTCGCCAGCTGCGAGATCGAGTTTGGCAGGCTTGCGGCTCAAAAATGAAAAATCCAACTCCGGGCGAAGTTGGTCCAAAACCGGCATGGCAACTCCACGGATCACTGGATTCGTCGGACCCAGAAGATCGAGAATCAGAATCTCGTTCACACCTTTCTTCAGCCATGGCCCTGGCAAGTACATCGTCTGTTGCGGCCCGATGTTCCAAAAGCGTCCAAGGTGATGGCCATTCACCCAAACCATGCCCTTCCCCCAATTCGAAACATCCAAAAATGTGTCGCCCACCTCATCCACCACAAAGTTTGACTTCCAAACGCGTGGGTGATCTTTGTTAGAGAGCGATGCTGCTCCAAATTGAAGCGACGCAAGCATCTCATTTCCAAATGGCAAACAAAAGATCTTCCAGTCTTTCAATGGTTCACTTCTCCCATTCGCGCTGCTCAACACCACCTTTCCCTCGATTCCCTTTCGGTCATGCACCTCCGGCCCAAAATTCACCCGCCCCATCGCCTCAACAAAAAGATCGAGCTGCTCCGCCTTCGCACGGGCAGGCACCTTCACGCGATAGGATGATGTGCGCCGGTCAGTGATTCCAATCCGCTTGCCGGCCAAATAGACATAGCCAATGTCATGAATCGCAGACGCCTCAAGGGTACCAGCGGGACCAGCAGGTAGCTGCGTGCTATAAACGATGCATCCATGAGCTTGGTCATATTGCTCCATCGAACGCGGCAAGGATTCTAATACCCCTATCGGCAGGTTTTGAAATAAATCCGCCACTTGCGTAAATCTCACTGGCCCGAGGGTGATCACAGGATTTTTATCAGGTAGCTTGGGAATCGTCTCTCCTGGGAGAAGATGTTTCGATAGAACCTCACGCGTCTTGAAAAACTTATCCGTAGCCCAGCCGGCTTCACTGATCGGCGCATCATAGTCGTAGCTAGAGGTATCCGGTTTAAAAGGCCGATCACATCCAGACCAAAATCCAAACGAGGTACCACCATGGGCCATGTAAATACTGAACGACGCCCCCATCCCTAACATGGAATTTAAATCGGTTAGGTAAGCCTCCGTCTTTCCCAAGTGGTGAGGCGCTCCCCACGTGTCAAACCATCCCGGATAAAATTCCCCACACATGAGCGGTCCTTTTGGCAAGACCTTGCGCAACGCTGCAAATCCCCCTTGCGGGTCAGAACCAAAATTCACAACGGGGAACAAATCCTTGCGGTATCCATCCTTCAAATGATCCTTCGGATTGCACGCAAACAGCGGCACGTCGAAGCCTGACTCGATCAAAACTTGCCGAAGTTCACCCATGTATTCGGTGTCCTTTCCGTAAAAGCCGTACTCATTTTCCACCTGAACCATCAAAATCGGACCACCCTTGGTGATTTGCTGGCTGCCCAACACCCGACCGACCTCGCGCATGTACGACTTCACCGCATTCAAATAACGCGGATCGCGCGTGCGGAGTTTGATGTCATCCTCCTTGAGCAGCCATGAGGGCAGACCTCCCATTTCCCACTCCGCGCAAGCATAAGGCCCTGGTCGCAGAATAACCCACAATCCCTCCTCCTGCGCAATGCGACAAAATGCTGCAGCATCCGCCTCGTCTGACCAGTTGAACTCACCCGGCCTCGGTTCGTGCATGTTCCAGAAGAGATACGCGCAGACGGTATTAAGCCCCATCGCTTTCACCATCTGCAAGCGGTGCCTCCAGTATTCTTTTGGAACCCGTGGTGCGTGAACCTCACCACAACGAATCTGGAACCGTTGATGATCTAACAGGAAATCATCCGCACCGATTTCGAACGTATGACTCGCTTTGGTTGTGCCTTCATTGGCCGCCAAACACCATGGTGACGATAGAATAACGACAGCTGCTGATAACAATCGGATCGCGATGGATTTCATGGGTTAATGGTAATTTCTCTAATTGCTGATTTCAAACCTGCGGCGGTGACTTCAACCGACAACTTGCCTGGAATGGTTCCAGACTGCAAAAGGACAAGGGCACGCCCTTGTCTGAGCGCTTTAGTATTGCTTGCCAAACGGGTAGCATCATCCATGTCTCCATTATCAAGTCCTAGAAAGTGACCTGCTCCATTGACTTTCACGGTAACCTCGTCCTTGGCTAATACCACAGGCATTCCATTGGCATCCACCACGGATACGATCGCATGACTAACGCTGCACCCATCTGCCGGCATCGTGCTCCGGTCCAGCTCAAGCTCCAAGGCCGCTGGAGCACCTGCCGTCACAAGCGCGTCAACCGCCACAGCCTTGCCTTGACGAAAGCCCGTTGCAACAAGTCGGCCCACTTCGTGTGTCACATCAAAGGAGACCATGCCATCTTTTCCAACCTCGCGCTCCTCAAGCGGATGGCCATTCAATGCTAAAACAACTTTGTCACAGTTGCTGGCGACTTTAACTGTTAGATTTTCGCTAGGCTTCCAATTCCAATGAGAGAAAGACGGCGCCCACCGGCGATCATTTCCTTGCCGCTTTGGCGTCACCGCCAGATGAACCATGGGTTGCTCACTCCACAAGGCTTGTCGCTGATAGGCCCCACTTTTTAGAAATCCACGCGTATCAAACAGCCCTGCTTTTGAGCCGTGGTTTGGCCATTCATTTGCTTCCCCTAGGAAGTCAAAGCCGACCCACAAGAACTGCGCGGCTACTGATGGATTCTCCGCAACCGCCTGCCATTGCCTAAATCCTAGCGCATTCTCACTACCATAAATCACTCGTGTCGGGAACTCACGGTGATCTCGCGCGTAGTCATCTTCCTGATAATTGTAGCCGACCACGTCAAGCATTTGTGCCAATCCTGTAGCATTCGACGCGACGACATTTGACAACGCCATGGTAACGGGGCGCGTAGGATCATTGCGCTTGACCGCCGCAATCAACCTAGGTGCTACGGCCGCCAAGCGCGTCTGTTTCGGTTGTTGCCCATCCTGCGCAAAACCCTCAACCGCACGGGTTTCTTCTAATACATAAGGATCTGTTGGATAATCAATCTCATTGCCAATGCTCCACATCACAATCGACGGATGGTTCCGGTCACGCCGAACCCAGTCCGCACAGTCGCGCTCCGCCCAGGCTTCAAAATCCTCGCTGTAGCCAAATCGCGCCGCCGTCCCCGCATTCCTTCCCTGGACCCACTTGCGTTTGCCGATCTCCCACTCATCAAATGCCTCATCCATCACCAGCAATCCAAGCTCATCACACAAACGATACAATTCCGGAGCCATCGGGTTATGCGAGCAGCGGATTGCATTACCGCCAATGCTTTTGATGAGCTTGATTCGCCGCGCCAACACATCTTCGGGCACGGCCGCACCGACCACACCCGCATCATGATGCATGCAAAGACCCTTGATTTTCAGATTCTTCCCATTGAGGGAAAATCCATGATTGGCATCGAAATCAAAGGTCCGAATCCCAAAGGGCGTGCGGGTTTCGTCGACCAATTCATTCGCAACGAACACACGGCTAATCAACTGATAGAGACTCGGAGAATCAGGCGACCAGAGCTGGGGCCCTGGCACTTTCTGCCATTGCGAAAGCGTCTTTTCACCCCCTGCTAGAACTAGGTCGCTTTGGGAAAACTCGGCAAGCAGGGTGCCATCTGGCCTAGCGATTTGCCATGATACTCTAACAGCGATTTCGCGAAGGGTCGTGTTTGTCACTTCCGTGTGCACCACAACATCGGCACTTTCAGCAGTGGCCCGAGGGGTGGTAATGCAATTGCCCCACAGTGGGATGTGCACTGAGTGCGTTTCAGAAAGCCACACGTGTCGATAGATTCCACTGCCCGTGTACCAGCGCGAGTCAGCATGATTTTCTCGCTCGACCCTCACCGCAAGCACGTTACTACCATTTGGCACCAAATGTGGGGTGAGGTCATATTGGTAGGTGATGTAGCCGAATGGACGTGCCCCCAATCGATGTCCATTGATCCAAACCTCGGCATTCCGATAGATTCCATCGAACGTGATGGCGATCTTCTTCCCACGCCATGAGGCCTCAGTCGGGAATGTCTTACGATACCACCCGATGCCACCTGGCAAGTAGGCCGTGCAACTGGCATACTGTTGCGAAAAATCAGCCTCTGCGGACCAGTCATGCGGCAAGGTGAGTTTGCGCCATGATGAATCATCCAGCTTCATCGTCTGCCCATTAGAAACCTCTCCCAAGTGAAAACACCAACCCTCGTCAAATGACAATTCAAGCCGAGGAGATCCTAACACCTTTGATGGGATTGCGACCCAAAGAAGGCCCACCATAAAAAAGATCGCGGCTTGAATTCTCACGGGAATAAAGTGTTGCTGATGGTGAATGAGTTATAATCCTGCCAATCAAACCTGAGCGCGAACAGTTCACTCCATTGCACTCACGGCTTTCGGGTGAGAGTAGCGCCAATCTCCTTGTAGACGAGGCAAATCTTTGCCCCATGTCGTAATCATACACATTACGATGCCCAAAACGCAAAAACCCGCCACCGATTGACGGAGGCGGGCTTGGAAAAACGATGCGGACCGTTAGCGCCGGCGCTTGAAATGAAGCTCAGCGGTCGCCCTTGCGATGACACCTTGGAGATACGCGACCTCTTCCATGTCGAGGTTGTGATCGATCGAATCCAGCTTTTCCTGCGCCCGCTTGATCGCCTCTTCCACTTGGGCCTCGTCGATCTCAGACTCGCCCAAGGCGCTATCAGTCAAAACAACCACTTTGGATTGCGTGACCTCAGCGAAACCCGATCCAATCGCAAGCCCGATGACTTGCCCTTGGTGGAGGTAGCGCAATTCACCCGGTTGCAGCGCAGTCACCAGACCGGCGTGCGCTGGCAAGATGCCCATTTCACCGTCAGCTCCCGGGAGGTAGACGTTGTCCACAGTGTCCGAGAAAATCTTTTTCTCGGGAGTCACGATATCGAGTTGGAAAGCCATGGTGTGTTCGATGCTAAAATGCCGTCAATCGCTCCTGCACGAATCAGTCGCGCGGCACGGTATCAATGGATCCCTTCATGTAGAAGTTACCTTCTGGCACATCGTCGAGCGTTCCATCAAGGATTTGCGCGAAGCCCTTGACGGTGTCTTCAATAGAAACGAGAACACCTGGAACGTTGGTGAAAACTTCTGCCACGTGGAAGGGCTGCGTGAGGAAACGTTGGATTTTCCGAGCACGGAACACGGTGTTCTTATCCTCGTCGGAAAGCTCGTCCATCCCGAGGATGGCGATGATGTCCTGCAAATCCTTGTAGCGCTGCAGCACCTGCTGGACGCCGCGAGCCACGCGGTAGTGCTCCTCTCCGATGATTTCCGGCGCAAGCGCCTTCGAGGTCGATGCAAGTGGATCAACCGCAGGGAACAAAGCTTGCTCAGCGAGCGAACGCTCAAGCACCACGGTCGCGTCAAGGTGAGCGAAGGTGTTGGCAGGTGCTGGGTCAGTCAAGTCGTCCGCAGGGACGTAAACCGCTTGGATCGAGGTGATCGATCCTTTGTTGGTCGATGTGATTCGCTCTTGGAGACCTGCCATTTCTTCGGAAAGCGTGGGTTGATAACCCACGGCCGAAGGGGTACGACCTAACAAGGCGGACACTTCGGAACCGGCTTGGGAGAAACGGAAGATGTTGTCCACGAAGAGCAAGACGTCTTGGTTGTCTTGGTCGCGGAAATGCTCAGCCATGGTGAGTGCCGAGAGCGCTACGCGAAGACGTGCGCCTGGAGGCTCGTTCATCTGGCCATAGCAAAGTGCCACCTTCGAACCTTCGGTGAGCACGGGGTTGCCATTTCCATCGAGTTTCGGATGTCCTTTTTCATCCTTCTCGGTGGCGATAACGCCAGACTCGATCATTTCCCAGTAAAGGTCATTTCCTTCCCGTGTCCGCTCACCCACCCCTGCGAAAACGGAGAAACCACCGTGCGCCTTGGCGATGTTGTTGATGAGCTCCATGATGACCACGGTCTTGCCGACACCGGCACCACCGAACATCCCACCCTTACCACCCTTGAGCAGCGGGCAGATCAGGTCGATCACCTTGATCCCCGTTGGAAGCACTTCCGTGTTGGCCGATTGCTCGGTGAGCTCGGGCGCTGGGCGATGGATCGGCGCACGGAAGGAGGCATCGGCAATCGGAGCGTTTTCGTCCACGAGGTCACCCGTGACGTTGAAAATACGTCCGAGAACTTGCTTGCCGACTGGCACCGAGATCGGTTGGCCCATGTCCGTGAGAACCATCCCGCGCTTGAGACCATCCGTGGTGGACATCGCGACCGCACGCACCCAGCCGTCACCGAGGTGCTGCTGCACTTCGAGTACGAGTTTGGTGTCCACGCCGTTGAGGACGTATTGGATCTCCAGTGCGTTGTAGATTTTAGGCAGGGTGGCAGCCTTTGAGAAATCGGCGTCGATGACGGCGCCAATGATTTGGACGATGGTTCCGGTGTTACTCATGGGAAAAGTGGCTTGGGCTCGGGGTTCAGTTGTTAGAATTTCGTGACGATCATGAATCATTCCATGGCTTTCATCGCCGTGGTGATCTCGAGAAGCTCAGCAGTGATCGCTCCCTGACGGAGCTTGTTGTATTCAAGGGTTAGCTCCTTGATGAATTTCTTCGCGTTGTCGGTAGCAGACTTCATGGCGACCATACGAGCGGAGTGCTCAGAGGCACGGGCTTCGACAAGGGCTTGGAAGACTTGGAAATTCACATAGAGCGGCAGGATTGCGCTCAGCACGTCGTCTGGTGACGGTTCAAAAAGAAAATCATTGGTGGCCGTGGTATCCGCATGATTCTGCGGCGTCACCACCGGAAGCAATTGAATCACCTCTGGCTGCTGAGTCATCGTGTTCACGAACCGCGTATAGGCAACCGAAACTTTGTCATAGTTCCCTGCAAGGAATTGCTTGGAAAGCAATGCAGCGATGGCGCGAGCGTCAGCAAAGGGAACCGGATCTTTCACCGAGAAATCTGCGACAATCTTGCGGCCCAATTTTTCCATCATCACCCGCAACTTGCGACCGACCGTGACGCAGTCGGCGCCTTCCGCGGTTTTGGCGCGAACGACGCGAGCGAGGTTGGTGTTGATCGCACCGCAGAGACCCTTATCGGTGGAAATGATGAGAACCAGTTCACGGCTGCCCGTGCGGTTTTCGAGCAATGGATGGGTTGCATCGCTGAAGCCCTCGCTGATGTCTTGAAGGACGCCGTTGAGTTGCTTCGAGTACTCGCGACCCGCAAGAGCTTGGTCCTGCGCCTTCTTCATCTTGGCGGCAGCGACAAGCTGCATCGCGCGAGTGATCTGCGCGGTGTTTTTAACCGACTTGATGCGTCGGCGGATGTCGCGGAGGTTTGCCATTTCGAATGAAGAATGTTAGATTTTTTGATTAAACTGGTCGGAAGGAGGTAAATTTGCTTGGGCCGATTGCGAGATCACTTGCCCGGAAACAAATCGCCCTTCATCATTATTTCCAACTCTTTTTGAAGTCCTCGATGCCTTGGCTAACCGCCTCAACCATTGCCTTGTCTTTTTTGAGATCAGGCTTTTCGTTGCGGATCTTGTCAAGAAGCTCGCCCTTGCGGGTGTTGAAGAATTCACCAAGC
Organism: Akkermansiaceae bacterium; assembly: GCA_903837825.1. Taxonomy (GTDB): domain Bacteria; phylum Verrucomicrobiota; class Verrucomicrobiia; order Verrucomicrobiales; family Akkermansiaceae; genus Luteolibacter. The sequence continues at coordinate 16,001 of CAILVZ010000261.1, forward strand.
GCCATTTGGAAGCGCTTCACGTCGGAGACAGCCACGTCATCGAAGTAGCCGTTTTGCATCGCGAATAGATAGATCGACTCCATCTCCATGGCGAGCGGGCTGTATTGGTTTTGCTTGAAGAGCTCCACAATGCGGGCACCGCGATCGAGCTTCTTCTTGGTCGAAGCATCGAGGTCGGAGCCGAACTGAGCGAAAGCTTGGAGCTCACGGAACTGCGCGAGGTCGAGCTTGGTCGTACCCGCCACCGACTTGATCGTCTTGGTTTGGCAGGCGGAACCGACGCGGGACACCGAAAGACCCACCGAAATCGCAGGGCGAATCCCCTGATAGAAAAGGTCGGTTTCCAGATAGATCTGACCGTCGGTGATGGAAATCACGTTCGTAGGAATGTAGGCAGACACGTCACCCGCTTGGGTCTCGATGATCGGCAGGGCAGTCAAAGAACCGCCACCTGCCGCCTCGGATAGACGAGCCGAACGCTCAAGCAAACGGGAGTGAAGGTAGAACACATCACCTGGATAAGCTTCACGACCCGATGGGCGGCGAAGGATCAGCGAAACTTGTCGATAGGCGACCGCGTGCTTGGAGAGGTCATCAAAGACGATGAGGCAGTCCTTGCCTTGATCCATGAGGTACTCAGCGATCGAGCATCCGGCATAAGGAGCGAGGTACTGCATGGCCGCTGCATCCGAAGCGGAAGCCGAAACGATCGTGGTGTATTCCATGGCACCCGAGTCCTCGAGAATCTTTTGAATCCGAGCCACGTTGGAGAGCTTCTGGCCAATGGCGACGTAAATGCAATACATCGGCTTGTGGTTCTGAAGCTTGCCGTTTTCCGCGGCCTTGTTTTGCTGTGCTTGGGAAATGATGGTATCAACCGCGATGGTGGTCTTGCCCGTGGCACGGTCACCGATGATCAACTCACGCTGACCGCGGCCGACCGGAATCATCGCATCGATCGACATGATACCCGTCTGAACGGGAACCGAAACAGACTTCCGCTTGATGATGCCGGGAGCGATCTTCTCCATCGGATAGTACGCGGCGGCAGCAATGTCACCTTTTCCATCGATCGGAGCTCCGAGCGCATTGACGACACGACCCAGAACGGCTTCGCCGACAGGAACCGAGAGCAGCTTGCCCGTGGTGCGGCACTGGTCGCCTTCGCGGACGGCAGAGTAGTCACCGAGAAGCACGACGCCGACTTCGCTTTCTTCGAGGTTAAGCGCCATTCCGGTGACGCCGCCACCGAACTCGATCATCTCGTTGAGCATGACGTCGGAGAGACCTTCGACCTTGGCGACGCCGTCACCGACTTGGCGGACGGTGCCGACGTTAGTTTTTTCGACGGACGCGGTGATGCCGGCGATCTGTTGTTCAAGTTCCTGGAGGATGCTGCTCATAAGAAAAGTTTGCTAGGGATCGTTGTTCGTTTTTTCAGCAAGAGGGAGAGATTAGAATGCGTTGGCGAGGCGTTCGAGGCGGCCTGAAACCGAGCCATCGAAGACGTCGTTGCCCACGCGGATGCGGAGACCGCCGAGAAGATTGGAAGTGACCTTGTATTCGACGACGAGGTCTGGACCGTATTGCTTGGCAAGTCCGGCGACCACGCGTTGGCGGGTCGAGTCGTCGATTTCAACCGCGCTTTCGACCGTCACTTCGCGACGCTCAAGTTCAAGTCGGGTCAAGCGCTGGAGCGCAGCGAGGATTCCCTTGTAGTCGCGGGGCTTGGCTTCGACCAACCGCGAGATGACCGCGCTCAACTTGGATGAGTCAAACCGTCCACCGGTATGGCACAGGCCAAAAAGGCGACGAGCGGAAGCGGCGGCGGTCTTGGAAATCTTCATGAAAAGGGAATCGCGAGAATTAAGAAATTAGCCCTCAACCTTCGCAAGAGCATCTTCGTTGATGCGCTTTTGGTCTTCTGCGGTGAGAATCTTGCCAGTGACCTGCGAGGTCGTGGACGCGACCAGTCGGCCGAATTCGCGCTTCAGCTCGGAAGCAAGGCGGTCCCGGTCTGCTTTGGCGGCGGCCTCGGCCTTGACCAAGATCTGCTGGGCTTGAGTGATCGCCTCTTGCGACTTCTGCTCAGTGAATGCATGGGCACCCTCTTTGGCCTCATTGACGAGGCGCACGGCTTCGTCGTTTGCCTTGGCGATCGCCGCAGCGGTCGTTGCCTCCGACTCGGCGAGTTGGCGCTCGATGCGCTTCAGCTTTTCCTCGCCTTCCGCGATGCGGGTTTTGCGTTGCTCAAGAATGGCTCCGACCGGACCAAAGGCGAACTTTTTCAGCACGAGGATCACGAGGAAAAAGTTGACCACCTGCGCGATGAAGAATGGCGTGTTCA
>CAILVZ010000262.1 GCA_903837825.1 Akkermansiaceae bacterium
AAGGGTTACGTGGCCTATAAATCAGCCCACCCCATCACTCTCTCGGGCAAGATGGACGACCCTGCATGGGCCCATGCTCCCTGGTCGGACCTCTTTGTCGACATCCTCGGAGAAGACAATGATAAGTTTGTAGCCCCATTTCACAATGTTGGCGGCGATATTGCTGATGTAGGCGTTCGAATTCATTGCTCCGCTACGAGCCCTAAAACTGGGGAGGTTATTGGTGATCGCAGAAGCGATTGTGCCCACAGGATCTGATCCGGAAGATGTCACAAGGGTATTGATGTTGAGTTTGGTGTAGCCTTGGTTGGTGTACCCAAGGGGAGCGTTGCTGGTGCCGGAAATAGGAATTCCGACAGGAATCCATTCAAGGGCGCCAGTTGTTGGAGAAGCGGGGTTAGTGGGAGCCCAGGAGCGAAGTCCACTGGCGAAGTAGCGGGCATTCGTTGAATTGAGGATGCCGCTGACGTTGGGAGAAGAAAGAAGGCCATAGGATATAAATGCCTTTCGTGCGTTTGTGAACGTCGAGATACTCGTGATTATTTTGCTTCCGTTCGTGTCGGTTGCATTGGTGGGCGAAATTTCTTCTGAATTGGTCCCGGTGGATCGGGTGGTGGAGGCGCCCATCCGGTCTGCATCGATCAGGCCTTCCAGGTCTTCGGTAAACCAGGCGATGCGCACCACAGGGGAGGTGTTGGTGAGGGGGGTACTTCCCAACTTTCTCTTTTCTTGATGTAGATAGACCCAGCCCACGGGGGGAGAGGTGCGTCCTCCAAGAAGCGGAATCTGAACACAGGTTGGATGGTTCAACCCGGGATTGGCTACGAATGTATTTGTATATTTCGTTGCCATATTGCTCTGCATCTCGATTGAAAAAGTTCCTTGGTGGGTGTTGGTGCATCGCATGGCGGTTTGATAGACGTTCGTATCAAGATTCGTAAGGCCAGCTGGACTAAATAAAGGGAAGTAGTACCAAGAAGCGGTGTTGCTTGCTTTGATCTGACCAATGAAGGGGTATCCAAGTTCGTCAGTCCAGTTCGTCCTCCAGTAAAGGATGACGTGGGTATTGCCCACATCCGGTTGAGTGTTATCGCCGATGACCTGCGAAGCACAGATTTTGCCCGAATCCAAAGCCATTTCGAGGCGCGTGGCGTTGCCGATGGAGCTCGTGGCTTGCCGCTCGAGTCGGGCCGAAGCCAGGAAAGCGGTGGCGGTAAGGGCGGCGAGGGAGACGAGGGAAAGAACGCTGATCAGTGCGAAGCTGGGAGAGGATTTCCAAGATTTTCTTTTAGAAATGTTTTTCATGGGGATTGTCAGTTTTTAGGGCAATCGATCTTAAATTCGAAGGAGCGTGCATATTTCTGGATATTTGCCGCATTCATCCAAGCGGAATTAGTGATTTTTTGGGCCGAGTCTTCGGGGTAAAAAGAGAGTTCGATTCCCATCTTGTTGCCCCTGTAAAAATCTTTGCTGGAGGTGGATACGACATTGCTGAAATTGAGGCCATTCGCGACAGGAGCCGTAGAGCTTCCGTGAAATTTAATCTGTAGATTGCAAGCGTTCCGGGCGAGGATTTCACTGTTGGCTGGTATGTTTGTAAATAGTGCAGTGGCGGTTCCATTGGGGGAGGAAAGCCATGTCGCGATCCCGCTCGCTGCATTGGAGGGTGGGATATAATAACGAAAAAGATTCCAGCTTGTGGTGGTAAAGCCGTTGACGTTTGTCTGATTCGTTGAAGCGATATAGTACCCAACAAGGGCGATATCGGCAGTGTTATTGCTTTTGCTGGCTTGAGGAATTAATCCAAAAAATTGAGCGCATCCAGTTGCTCCCCCAGGGGCAATTCCTCCAGATCCATTAAAGTAGTAGAAAGGAACAGGGGCCGTTGTCAGGTTGGTTGGAAAGCTTTAGTATTTTCCAAAATCTTTTCCGCGCATCGCAAAGGTGGATAGGTCTTGGGCCATCAGGAGACAGGCTGCACGAGCCTCGCGGGTGGCATCCGTCCGGCGATTGGCATTCGACCAGGCTTTCGACATCTGATCCTGCATTCCGACCATCATCAGGAGAATGACGGAAAGCACCGTGGTAGCAGCCATCAGCTCGATCAGGGTGAAAGCTGTGGCAAGTGTGCTTCGGAAGAAGGGGATAAGGGGAGCCTCAATCGTGGAACGGACGTGGACCGGGGTAGCGTAAGTATGATTTTGGATCCGTAATAGCCTTCTTGAGAAGAGATGTGGGGAGAGGTTCATGTTTGGGGAATGACTCCGCTAAAAATATATTGAACTCGGTTCGTGGCGGGTGCATTGGCGGGGCTTTCGACGGTGACATCCACCCTTTGAGGATTCGCTTTCCCAGTGGCCGACATTCGAAAGGTGTTTTTGATGGATACTTTCACGAGCAGGATTGCTCCAGCGGGGGCATTCGTCTGAAACCATGAAGGTTCGCTTGAGGATACGGAGGAAGCGCAGGGACGCAGCATGATGGGGTTATTGGAGGAGTCGCTACGGATTTGCTGGTCGTAAGCTAAATAAATATAGCGGTCGGCAAGGGGTCCAGAAGTGCCGGTCATTGGGATGATCTCGTAATTCGCGTTCGTCATTGCATTCGTGCCAGACTTTTGGATTAGTTTGCCTGAGGTAGAGCTGTTTTGATCACGCAAGTCGGCAAGAATACTTTGGGCAATCAGGGCCGCTTGCGTCGCCTCGTAACTTTCCTTGCTCATATTTAGGCCAAGGGGAAAGAGAGCGATGATCGAGGTGAAGGCGACGGCCGCCACGCCCATGGCGATCACGACTTCGGTAAGGCTGAAGGCCGCCGAAGGGCGACGAGACGTGGTTTGGGAGAGGGTTCTCATGGAGCAGGGGCGAGAGTAGGTCGGGCGCGGCCGGTGTACTTGGTCAGGCGAACGGTTTCGAAGTTGGTCATTTTGGATGTGGGGTTCGTTGTCGTACCCGTGACAGTTCCTTCGAAAAAAGCGATTCCGTTCGTCGGAAGAGGGAGATAGTCCTCGGACAAGCCGCCATCGGGCTGAAAAACAAT
>CAILVZ010000263.1 GCA_903837825.1 Akkermansiaceae bacterium
AAGGCTTCTAAGAATAAACGATTTCCATGCTCTGGTCCGTGGTTCCAATGAAGAGTATTTGAGATAATAATTTTAAAGTTTTTCTAAAAATAAGAAATCCTTAAAATTACCCATGAGACAAGTGGGTAAAATGTGGTATTTATAAGAATACATCCATTTTAAAAACTGGTTTCCATTGCTGGCGAAGAATTTTTTTCTATGAGAATAACATTGCAGCCTTCAGCAAGCAGTTGATAAGCTGAAGCCACACCTACTACACCTGCTCCGATGACGCAAACTGTTCGTTTGTAGGAGTCAGGGAAGGGGTGTTGTTTTGCCTTAAATTTCTCAGCGTCTTTGTACTTGAGGAACAAATTGCTATTAAAATTCTGCATTTTTGAAAGCTTGTCGTAGGTCACAATTCCGCCCACTGTCACAACTCCAAAAACTTCTGCTCCCCTTGGGGATGTTTATATTACGTATGTATCTCGTCTTGTTATGGTTACTCCATTCTTAATGAGGCTGCTGGCGTGATGGATAAGGCGGTGCGGGCTGGAAGCGCACCGGCCACCATGGCGGTTAGCGTCATCCACAGCGGTAAAAACATCAACTCGGCCCAAGGAAATGCAAGTTGGATACTCCACCCAAAAAAAGCCTTGTTGATAACCCAGGTGAGTACCAAAGAAAGTGCTGCACCGCTGAACAATCCAACCCAACTTGCAATCGCTCCGATTAGCGCGGCCTCGGTGAGTACAAGGCGTATCACTTGCCCGTCCCCGGCTCCCATCGACCTGAGTACCCCGAGATCTCTTGAGCGTTCCATCACTAAAATTCCCAACGTGAGCATGACCCCGCCAAAGGCGACAGCGATTGATATGCTCTTTAAAACCGCGGTGACGGCAAACGTCTGGTTGAAAATTTCCAGTATCCTGGCGCGAAGTCCAACATTGCTGTAGCAGGCAAAAGCCTCACTCCCTCCAAAGGCGGCGAGGAATGAATTCTTCCCTTTCTCTATCGTTTCTTTTCCCGTCCCTTTTCTAAATACGATCGCGAGGGAATGAAATCCTCGTTGATTCCAGTGGCGACGGAACACGCTGGCATGGACGAGCGCGATTCCACGGTCCCGGGTGTAATCGCGGTAGAGATCGATCACGGGGAGCGTGAGTGGGCCATCGGGTGCCTGAATTGTAAGGGTGTCACCAGGCCCCAGCGACAATCTCCTCCCGAGACTCTCCGAAAGCGCCAGTCCTTCTCCCCGTGCAAGCTCGGCACTTTTCCTGATGCCGTCCCCTCCCAAAAAGTCGATCTCCCCGCGCGCCGGACCATCGATGACTCCCATCGTGACGGGTTCGCCGTCCGTCCGTCCGTTCGCGATGCGAACCTCCTCCTCGCGGAACGTTCCCACGGCCGCCACGTCTCGACGCGAAGACCACCATAAGGCTGTACCCTCCGGGAGCGTGTGGGCCAGGCCCAGGAGTTCGTTGGATACCGGTGCGATGAAGAGGTCAGCTGATAGGGTCCGCGCAGCCCAGTCCATCACGCTACCGCGGAAGGAGTGAATCATCACGCTGATACCCACCGTCATCGCGACCGCTGCGGCAAGCGCTGCGATCGTCGGTGCCGTCCGGTGAAGGTTTCTGAGCATCTGTTCCACTGCGATCCGCTGGATGGCGGCTCCCGCGCCACGGCATCGCACAAACACTTTTCCCAGGATGGTCGATGTCCACCGCGTCGCCACAGGGACCATCATGGAAAAGCCAGCTAGCACAAAAAAGGCCGCAGGAAAACCTAGGAGCGGTGGTGCGCCGTTCAACGTAGCCACGGAGAGGGTGGCGGCGATGATCAAGAGCACGGCGCCCCAAGCTGAAAAGCGGGTAGCGGGAACGGGAAAAAGCTCGGGTGCGGAACCCGGATGCAATACCCGCTTGGGATCCACGCGCGCAGCCTGTTGCGCTGGGATCCAAGCTGCCACAAGCGACGCACCGACGCCTGCAAGGATGGCAGCAAGCGCCTCGCCAGGCGTTGGCCACCCGCCGTGCGCTTCCACGGGAAGATAGAGGGCGGAGATTGTTTTGGCCACCGGTGCGGCCATCAAGGCAGCGAGGAGTGGCGCCGCCATAATCCCAAGGATCGAACCGATCAGCCCTCCGATGAACGCCTCGGCAAGAACCAGCGCAAAGAGATCGCGGCGGCTTGCTCCGATGGCACGCAGGATTCCTAGCGATACACGGGCGCGGACGAC
>CAILVZ010000264.1 GCA_903837825.1 Akkermansiaceae bacterium
CCCGGGGAATCGTTTTTCCCATCTCGTTCGACAACGAGATCAATAAGGTGATGCTTGCGCAGGTGCTGGCTTCACACCGCTGTGATACCCCTCCCGAACTCGTCGAGCAATTGGAGTTGGTCGCCCTGCTTGCAAGTTCGAGCACCGTTCAGCAGTTGGAACTCGATTGCGATGATGTTTTGGCAAGGCTTCGCACGCCCGACGATTCGCCAGCCGACATAGCAGTGAAGCTGCTCAAAAGCGCTCCGGAGCTGGCATGGCGAGAGTTCGACAGACAGGCCCTCAACTGCCGAAGGTCGTTCACATCATACCACCCGATGGCGAACAGGCGGTTTCTTGGTGTGAATGATAAAAATGTCGCCACACTCGAATCTCTTCTCAGCCCGTGGTTCGGCAAAAATGCGAGGTCGAATTGGTGTAAAATCCGCCCTCATGAGGATGCCGATAGTATCACATTCATGATCCGCCATGGAGACCTGCTCGCTCGTATCAGCGCGCTCAATGATGATGGGTCGATCCACAGCCATCTCCTGCGCCCTGAGCGCTTCGACATCGTGCGCCACATCAAGGCCACACAGGAGTGGCAGTTGGCTGGGATAGGCGCGCGCATCCAGAGCGAATACCGGTATGCTTTTAGCGAGGTCTTTTACGGCAACGGATCCGCGCTCGTTTGCTCCCAACGCTATTCGCTCGCGCCACTTCTTGACGGCAGTTCCTGCCTCAATTGCAACGGTCGCGGAGCCATTGCCCATGTGGCATTGAAGTCGGTTACGATGGTGAGGCCGAACAAACAGAAAGTCACCATCACTGGGGGCAATGTTTTTGATGAAATCGGCTCTCAATCAAAACCGATTCGCATCCTCGAGGCGACGCTCGCCATCAAGTTGGTAGGGCGCCGACAACCCGTGAGCGTGACCATCAATGAGGAACGCGAAACGATCAAAATCAGCATGAACATCGCCGCCGTTTTTGCGTGGCTCGAAGATGCGGGCTTTTGCGTGGAGGGGCAATATCAGGATGACCTTTTGGCGACTGCTTGATGAGCGTGGATCAAACGGCTTTGCCGCTGCCGATCTGCATTTGCATCTCGGCAAGGACTGGGAAACAGCGCCACTTCAAAAGGCACGGCGCATGGCGGAGTTTATCGACGATCCGCTGAATCCCGCATCAGCGCTCACCGTGCTCGAGGAGCGGAGTGGAAAAATCTTCGTCACATCCGAGAGTCATCCCCTGCGTGCCAGAGAAGTCGGCCCGGAGGAGGTCGAACTTTGGGCTCCGGATTGGCGGAAGATTTCCGAACAACTCAGCTCGGCCCTGGGGTTCTTTCCCTGTGATCCAAGGGGGGAGGGGACCACTCGACAGATCGGCAACATCCATTCGCGGAAACTGGCCTCGCGGCCCGTATTCCTCCACATTCCAACAGGCGGAAACGCCGATTGCATGAGCCCGCTCAACGAGATGGCGACCATGCCATCAAGCGTCTTGTTTCTGCTTTCCCAACAGCGCATCACCCCCGCGATCCATGCCCTCGCGCATGACCGAGGAATCATGCTCGACAGCGTGATCGAGCGCCTTGCCGCACCTGATTCCGCAAGCATTCAAATCCGAACGAGGCTCAGCGCCAGATCACACAAATCCACCACAGCCCGCAATCTCATCGACCCGATCCTGGATGTCCAAACCGACTGGCGCTGGCAGAAACTCAAAATCACTATCGATCCGACTGGCAGGATGACCGCTGCATACGGCAAGCAGCGCCAGTCCCATACATTCACCAAAGCCAATAAAACCGGCACATGCCGCCACGTTGAGATTCTCGCAACAATGGCCGTTCACGGCGCATGGCAACCATCCCGAAAACACTACGAGGCGGACAAGAAGGCCTTCAAGCGCCTTCAAACCGAACTCCAAGCGATCCTCCCGCTACCAGGCGACCCGTTCAGAAAAGAAGACGCTCAATTTCATCCTGTCTTTGAGCTCAGCCTCCCCAAAGAACACTGGCGGGACTGGAGAGAGGAGAACGAACTCGGATCGGAAGAGGATTGAAGGAGGTTTCTTTAAACTGCGGCTAACAGTGGAAGCCAAAGAAGCTCAACCACCTTCAAGCCCGAGCTCGATCCTGAAGGTGCTGGGATGGTGTGACACCTCTGAGGCGTAGGTCGTCGTTGATCTGCTTTCGCGGAAACGCCGCTCTGCGGCTGAGGCTCTCGATGCATTTGTATTTTTCCGATTCTCAGCGGGCGCAATGCTCTTCGGCGGCCGTGCCGAACTCCTGGAGAAGTCTCGAAAGCCGGAGAACATCTTCCTCATCGATCTCAGTAATAGCCGAGACTTCTTCAACTCCAAGTCCCTTGCGCAACATTTTCAGGGCTACTTTTTGTTGTCCGAGTAGCTCGCCCTCTGCGAGGCCTTCGGCACGTCCCTTTGCTTCGCCTTCGGCGAGGGCGTCGGCGAG
>CAILVZ010000265.1 GCA_903837825.1 Akkermansiaceae bacterium
AAGTCATGCATTATTGAGCGTTCCTATTTTTTAGGTCTCATCCGAGGATTAGAAGCGATTGCAGAGGATGACTCCATCACTCCTTGGATGGCAAAATTGTTTATCAGGACAATGTGGAATCGTTCAGCAGACGATACTTTCTCAGCAACCCGGCTTGGACGGAATTTCGCTGATCTTAGGGATCAAATAGGGGGTTTTGATTCTGAAAAGACTTTGAAGGTAAAAGCGATCGAAAGGTTACTGGTAGACATTGGGAGCTTAGATCGCGAGTGGAAATCTTATGTCAGCAGGGCGCGTGAACTAATTGCTGAGATCCAAGCGCTCGACTCGCAGTTTGAATTGCCGAGTAATGATAAAAATTCTGACTGGATGCGTGATCGAATAACGGCGCTAGAGGATTTGATCCGCCATATCTCGTTACTCGAGACGCATCATGAGATTTCAAAAAGGATGGAGTGAGCCATGGGCTGGATAGATGTGCCCGAAGGTCTTTCCTGGAAATTTTGTCAAAACAGGTAGGGTTTTTCCAGTTGATTTCTGAAACACCTTCGTTCGAACGAGTTGGGGTCATCAGTTAAATTTGATTCGGATGACCCATTTTTCGCCGGTTCTCTCTTGAATTCGTCCAGACCCGTTAACACGTACTGCGCAGCGCGACGAACTGGTTGCTCGGGCCTTCCGATCTCACCTCGAGCGTCGTGCTGTTTGACATCACATAGCCGAGTGGCTGGTCGAGTGCGAAAGGGTAGATGACTGCCAATGATTGCAGGGTCGCCAATGCGATGGCCTTCTTCTGGTAGCGCAGTGCGGACTCAACCAACCACGCCACCATCTTGTCGTTCTTCAGGCTCCTGGCCCGCAACCGGACCAGTCGTTTTCCCTTCTCCACGCGCTCAATCGCGCCCCAGTTCGCTTGCGTCTGAATCACAGCCTGTGTAGCGCGCTTTGTCACCTCGCGATCGCCATACGCCTCACTGATGCGGCGGTGGATCTCTGACACTGCGCAATCTCCCTGGATCGAGGTTAGCCGCCCAGTGAACTCAGCCACTTTTCCAAAGTAGGGGTAAGTGGCGATTGCCGCACCCCATGCGAAAACAGCAAGCTCATCAGCATCCTCAGTGCCTTTGAAGATTTGCACGCCACGCTCGATGTGGTCAGCCAGCTCGGGCCTTGGCTCGAGCGCAAGCGCGTTCAATTTTGTGCGGGTTTTTGCCTTGGCCTCTTTCCCAAGGCCGGCGGCATCCAGAAGTTCGTGCAGCTCATCGAGACTGGCCAAACCTGCGCGCACCTTCAGCGCAGCAGCCACCCAATCCAGCTGGATGAACCGGTCGAAGCCAATTTGAGGGGCTGTCGGAATCATTCAGCTCAACTCACATAACTAATCTTGACGAAAGGTACCAATAGCTCTTCGACCGAGATGCCGCCGTGGACGACAGCTGGTTCTCCTTGTTGCATGAAGGCTGTGCGTCCGCCGGCGAACAAAGGCATGAAGTTCGCCGGCAGTCCACCGACATCAAGACGGTATGTGTTCGGATTCGCGGCTGCCGACTCGGCCACCAGGGTCTCGCTGCGGTAAGTCCGAACGCGCTCACCACGCAGCTCTGGGGCCACCCCTTGGTTGGGCCGCCCCTGGCCAACCGACTCCACATTGCCGTGGTCGGCAGTCAGGTAGACGTGGAAGCCCTTGTCGAGCAGCAGCGAAAACAGTTGGTCAACGAAGCCGCTCTCACACCAGCTCTCGATCTGGGTGGCGATGCCGCGCTTGCCCAACACGGCGCCGTGCACGATCTCATCGACCGTGTCGACCACCATGCCCGCAACCCTGATCGATGGCGCTGAAATGGCCGCGCCCAGTTCTGTCAGCTGATCCGCTCGCTTGATGCCCTTGCGGTACATCACCTCATTGGCGCGCAGACCCTGGTCTTGCCAAAAACGCGACCACTGGGTCGGCTCCGGCGAGGTGGACTCGATCGTGTCGGCGAACTCTCGCGGCTTGAGTCCGGAGAACAA
>CAILVZ010000266.1 GCA_903837825.1 Akkermansiaceae bacterium
CAGCTCCCGACTTTGTCCCTCGTTGAGCAAGATGTCGCCTGGGCTGAGGCAATACGTCCGAAAATCTCGCTCATCGAAGTCCATTTCCAGCACGTCGCTGTAGTCCATGAATCCGTCGAAAACATTGGCAACGCGGAGATAAGGTTTGGTGAAAGCGCCTGATTGAAATTTTGGCGCACGTTGCCGACCGAGTTGGACATCGCCGCTCTCACGGATCGTGACGGTTGGAAATTCCTTGTTCGAGAACGCGTCTTGCATCTTCGTTCGGCGAACCACGGCAGCAGCATGCGCAGACTTTTCAAACGCTTGCTTCACCTCATCCACCGCCCAGAGGATTTCCGCGATGCGGCGCTGCTGGTCGGGCGGCGGGAGGTCGAACTCGAACTTCGCGATGTCCGGGAAGTTGATGTAGGGATTCGTCGAGCCTTTCGACTCCTGAACGGAATGGTTCGTGAAACGCTCGGAGAGCATCAGCCACGGCAACAGTTCTTGCAGCAACTTGCCTTCGACGGCCTCGATCACGAAGGTGGTGTTCGCCGTCACGCCATCCCACTCCGCCACGGCCACCTTCTTCAAGTAGGTCCGCCGTGAGCCATAGAGCACTTGCCCCTTGCGGAAGCCCCGAATGAACGCTGGCCCAAGGTAACCATCGCCGACCATGCCCCATTTCCGAATGTGGACGTTCTCAGTCTCCATGTGTTCGCCAGCCACATAGCGCTCAACACCGTCCGCCTCCGGGTTCACCTGCTCCTTCAACTGCTTCACCACATCGCCGAAACGCACGCGCTTCCACTTCGAGCGGTCGAACAGCGGTAGCTCAGCCCAATCTGGATTCGTTTTGTCGCTTCGCTCCGGAGCAGCCATCGCGGGAAGAAGCTGGGCGAGCGAGGGAGCAACATTCGCCGAGGAATCTCGCCAGTCGTCCATTGATTCCACGAGGCTCCCTCCGGGCTTCGCGTGCTGTTTGGTGCCAGTGGCGGCGGCGGCGATGTAGAGCGGGATGCTGAGGTTGCCCTCGTTGGCGCGGAGTTCTTCCCGCGTAACGACACGAGCAAACCCGGGAGCGTCGGCAAATTGTTGGTAGGCTTCGACGATGTGCTCGATGTGGTCGTCCGTGAGGTAACTTTGGGCGCGTTCGCGAGTGACTTCGTTAATCGCGTTAATCAGCAGTATCTTCCCTTTTCGCGACTTGGGTTTGTCGGTCCGACAAATGACCACACACGCTTCCATCGGCGAGTTGTAGAAGAGGTTCGCCCCGAGGCCGAGAACGCATTCAACGATGTCGGCTTCGATGATCTTGCTCCGCATTTCGGCTTCCTCCTTCCGAAAGAGAATCCCGTGCGGAAAGAGAATGGCGCACCGTCCGGTCTTGGCCTTGAGGCTTTGAAGGATGTGTTGCCAGAAGGCATAATCGGCGCGGCCCGGAGGCGGCGTGCCGTAGAGATTGCGCCCCCAGGGGTCGGCGGCGAAGGCTTCGCGGTTCCACTGCTTGATGGAATAGGGCGGATTGGCCAGCACAACATCGAAGCACTGGAGGCGGTCGCCTTCGACTAGCTTTGGCTCGGCCAGGGTATCGCCGCGCTCTATGCGGAAGTCCTCGATGCCGTGGAGGAAGCAGTTCATCCGGGCGATGGAGGAGGTCATCAGATTTCGCTCCTGGCCGTAGAGTTTCACATTTCGCCATTCCTTCTTCTGGTTCCGCAGGTGGGCGATGCAGGAGAGCAACATGCCGCCGGAGCCGCAGGTGGGATCATAGACGGACTCGCCGGGCTGCACGTCGAGCATCTCGGTCATGAGGTGGACGACAGTGCGGTTCGTGTAGAACTCGGCGGCGGTGTGGCCGGAGTCGTCGGCGAACTTCTTGATGAGATACTCGTAGCCCTGGCCCAGCTCGTCCTCGGGCAGGTTGGCGACGGTGAGTTCCAGCGTGGAGAAGTGCTCGATGAGGTCGCGCAGCATGGCATCGGACAGGCGGTCTTTGTTCGTCCACTGCGCATCTCCAAAAATGCCGAAGAGCTTGTCGGGATTGGCGGTCTCGATGGTCCGCATGGCCTGCTGCAAGGCGCTACCGACATCGCGATTGACCTTCCGAATCTCTCGCCAGTGGGCGTCTGCCGGAACCTGAAAGCGGTGATTCTCCGGGAATAGAGCAAAGTCCTCATCCCCGCCCGAATCCCGCAGCGCAGTGACCGTCTCCTCGTCGTAGACATCGCACAGACGCTTGAAGAACAGCAGCGGGAAGATGAACTGCTTGTAATCCCCCGCGTCGATGGTGCCGCGGAGGAGCACGGCGGCTCCCCAGAGGTAGGATTCGAGGTTTTGTTGGGTGATGCAGGTCATGGGGAATTGAACACGGAATTAAACACAGAATTAAACACGGTCGGAGTTCGTGTTTAATTCTTCAGATGGGGCGGGAGACGCAGAAGTCTTTGATTTCCAAGCGGCTCCGGGTCCTCTTTTTGGGGCTACGACTTTCTGCTCCTCCGCCAAAAGACCCAGAAGATGTTGAATTTGTCTTTTTGTTTTCGAGCGGAGGACCTGGGTGAGTTCCGCCAGCGGAGCACCATCCTCGCCCTTGTGGCGAAGATGTTTAAGAAGCAGTAGCTTGCTCTCCTCTTGATCTAGTCCTTTGCGACGGGTGTAGGAGGCAGATTCGCCGATGGCGTGGGAGAAGGTCCGCGAGAGGATGAGCCGAGCACCCCGCCCACGGCTGACATGCTCCAGAAGGCCATCACTCACGAGACGATCTGCTAGTGGTTTGAGCGTTTCTGGAATCTTGGCCTCTCGGCGAACCGAATCCAGAATGAGGAGATGGGCGGTATCGTAGAGCCGCATTTTTTCCTGACCGACGCGTTCCAAGTAGGCAAGAAAGGTGGAATCCTGAACGATGCCGTGGAGGGTAAGCGCGAAGTGGTGGGGGGCTGCGGTCGGAGTCGGGAGTTGCTTAGCGCTTGTGATCGCATCCTCGAAGATGAGGTTCATGCCCTGGCCCGAGCGCTCGACCATGCCGCAGCGTTGGAAGACTTCGGCTAGGCGGCGGTTTCGCGGGGCTTGGCGGTCGAGCAGCGTTTCCACGGTCACTTGAGGAAGAAGGCCGCCGGGGCTTTCAATCGTAAGCGCCGTGGGGGTATGGCGAATGAAGATGCTGTTGCCGAGCAAATAGTCACGGTGGCAGACGGCGTTCAGAATTGCCTCGCGCACTGGGCGCTCGGCAAAGGACGGCAACTGCCGGACGAAGAGCCC
>CAILVZ010000267.1 GCA_903837825.1 Akkermansiaceae bacterium
GCGATGCTTACCTATTATCACCAAACCACAAAATTATCAGACCGTGTATTGGATGGAAATCAATACCCCGTTCAAACCGTAGGATTGAATGGTGAAACCCTCCCTGAACTTACTACAGCCTCGGAGTCAAGCATCAACTCTGTGGTGCACGTAACTACCAAAGTGGTTTCCACCACATTTCAACGGGATTTTTTTCAAGAGTTTTTTTACGGTCCAGGTGCAGGGGGAAGAGAATTTAAACAATATGGTTCAGGTGCACGGTATGACCGTAGATCGCATCGCTCATGGTCATGTCGTATGCCGAGATCGTCTTCGCGACGAGACCCGCACTGCCAGACGCCCTAAAAAAACAATTGGCAGTCTCTTGCCCAGCACCGATCTCCGCAAATGTCCCGTAAACCGCTGGATCCAAGTTCAGCTCCAACGCCTTGTCATAGGTTGTCGGGATCATGGCTTTTCAACTTTCTCAATCCAGCCATCCGTGACAAACCTCTCGATCTCCACCTGATTGCCTCCTTCAGCATTTTCCGGAAATTTCAATGCCACCATCACACACCGTGACTTCATATCTGGCGAGAAATGAAGCAACTGGCTGACGACCGTATCCTTCTCCGCGTATGCAAAAAATGACTGGTCGTTTCCCTGAGACTCTGCCCGATAGGACTGCCATTTTGACTCATCACTGAACCCACGATTGTAGTAATCCACTGGATACAGCGTCACACGAAATACTCGACTCACCGTCGGCTTGGATGCTAAAAATTCATCCCACGACATCTCTGACCAACCGACCCAGCTTTCCCAATCGATTTTGAGGCCACTGGGCTCCTTGACAATGGAAAGCTCCTTCTCTTCGTGATCACGAGTTACCACCGCCACCCCCATGGCATTTCCATCGATGGTAAGCCCCGCATCATCGCGAATCTTTGACAATCCTGGCGCAATGACTTTGCCGTCTCGGTAGAATCCGCGCATGCGCGCCTCCGCGACGCTCGGATTGCGCACAAGCGGCAGAAGCGCCTCGACCGAAGTGGCGGCCATGAACTGCTTCGCGAGTGGCTCGATCTCTAACAGCAAACTAGCAGGAGTGCGTTCTTCAAGTGGAAGATCGGCCTGCTGGACAACAGGAACGACCGGAGGCGGTGTCACTCTCTCAACTTGCTTCCCAGCATCGCCACTTTGATGAACACCAAGGGTCGTGAAAAAAAACACTCCCACGATCGCTCCCACCAGTGCCAGTCCACCGGCGATCAGTAGAACGCGAAACCCTGTGCCACTGGCCCGACGATGATCACCCTGATCCTCCCATGCGTGGGGGTCACGGCCAGATCTCCTCCCTTTACGGGAACTTGATTTCTTTCGCCGCTCGCCGCTCGACTGCTCTTGCACTGCGGGTTGTTGAACAGCAGCCACCAAGGGTGGTGTCACATCACCCTCCGATGGAATGCGCAGCAGGCGGCGGCAACTTGGGCAAATGACACCCTCCCCCTCGTGTCGTGCTTCCGCCCGAAAAACACATCGGCAGGTGGGGCAAACAAAAGCCTTCCAGCGCCGCTCAATTTCTTTCATCTCTGACACGATGAGATTCTGAGCCAAAACCACCACATCCTGCAAGCGCTTTGGCACTCATCGTCCGAAGCCTAGGAGAAGCAGAAATTAGAAGAGCTGGGTAAGGATCAGATTTCCTGCACGGGCAGATTGGAAACCTCTTCTCTGACCTTCTCCGCGAGGGCAGTTGACAAGTAACGTTCCGTGGAGGAACAACCGATCGTCACAATGCGCTTGCCCTGAAATTCCGGGCGCTTGGCGATCTGCATCGCCGCCCAAATGTTGGCACCGGTCGAGATCCCTGCAGGCAAGCCTTCGAGCTGGGCCACCGCTTGAGCGGTTGCAATTGCATCTTCGTTGGTGACCAAAATCACCTCATCGATCACCTCAACATTGAGATTTTTCGGAATGAACCCTGCACCGATCCCTTGGATCATGTGAGGACCCGGTTGGCCGCCCGAAATCACGGGGCTCGCGGCAGGTTCCACCGCAAATACCTTGGCGGTTCCACGCGATTTCAACACCTCGCCCACCCCAGTCAGGGTGCCACCGGTGCCCACTCCGGCCACAAATGCATCCACTTGACCATCAGTATCACGCCAGATTTCTTCTGCGGTCGTCTCGCGGTGGACTTGTGGATTCGCTGGATTGTCGAACTGGCCAGGGCCAAATGATCCTTCACCATGCTCCTCGAGCAACTTCTTGGCCATGGCGATGGCCCCACCCATTCCGCGAGCTCTCGGTGTCAAAACAATCTCGGCTCCGAGCAAACGCAAAAGCACACGGCGCTCAATCGACATGCTTTCCGGCATGGTCAAAATGCAGCGATACCCTTTGGAGCGAGCAATAAACGCAAGAGCGATTCCAGTATTTCCAGATGTGGGCTCGATGATGAGTCCGCCTGGCTTCAGCAAACCATCCCGCTCGGCAGCTTCAATCATCGCCTTGCCGATCCGATCCTTCACGCTGAAGAGCGGATTGAAAAACTCAGCCTTCACGCAAACCTCGGCTCCAAGCCCGGCGGTGATGTGATTAAGACGGATCAATGGGGTGTTGCCAACGGTGGCAACCATGTTTTCGGCGATGTTCATAGGGTATGGAAATCCAGTGGTTCGCCACAATCTGGCAATATCCGCACCCCAGAGTCAAGACACGGATCAAGGAGATGACAACCTAGTCAAACTGAAACTCCAACAATGAAACCCCCTGCCTGGGCAAAACCAACCCAAAGGTCGCGGTCCGATCCAGCACCCCTAACTTCACCGCTTGGCTCAAGTTGGGTGAGTTTTCCCGCCTGCTCAAGGTCATGGACCTCCACTGAACTTGGCTTCTGCGGCTCTCCGATCGCTTTCCACATCGTGTAGGCATTGCTGTGGGTCTCATCGATCCGATACTGGGTCACCTTCGCACTCCCACGATCCACTGGCAACCCGGCAACTGTCAGCGAAATCGCGGCATCTGCGCCTACGACGTCGTCATCGTGATAGTGCCAGACCATCACGCTGAGCTTTTTCCCACTCAAGCTCGCTAGTGCGGCAACGTCCGGTTGGTGGCGAACCCCGTTCTTGACGATTTCCCCCAACGAAACCTCAGCATCACTCGATGTCGAAAGCCGATCGCCCGACATCTTGCTGAACATCCGAAAAACATTCATCACGGGATGGTCGATGCCATTGCTCGACAACACGCGAAAGCCGGCGAAGTAAGGCTGATCCTCAAACTCAAAGGCCCATGTCAACGCCCCTTCGAGATTGACGCCGTGCTTGTCCGCCAGTTGATATTTTCTCGCGAAACTAGCAGCGGTATAGCTCGAATACATCGTCCCATTCCGGTAGCCGTTTTGCGGCCCCTGACAAGCCGCGCATCCTTCGGGGTCCGACTCACCGATGACGATCGGCTTGCCATTCAATTCAGGTATCCGCCGAATGACAGCGAACGCATCGTCGATGTTGCGCAACTGGTTAGAGATCCCCATGCGCACGTGCCCATCGACAAATTTTGGGCTGCCCTTTGCATGGAACGAGATCAAGTCGATGTCGGTGCCTGTTTTGCCTGTGACCGCATTGGTACCGGAAACACAGTGGCGAAGAAACTTTTCTAACGATGACCCACCAGGCCCACCGGCGATCTCCGGACCTCCGATCCTCGCGCTCGGCAAGGCACGGCGGACCCCAGCCACCGCATAGTCATACAACCGATAAAATTCCTCCTGCGTTCCATGCCAGTATCCGATGTTCGGCTCATTCCAAACCTGCCACCACCAAGTTTCGACCTCCTTGCGGCCATATCGTTCAACACAATGCTTCGTCCACTGGTAACACAACTCACCCCATTTCACATAGTCCTTGGGAGGAAAAGTCCAACCAAGATAGATCGAGTCATACTTCGCCTCGGGCGTCCAAAAATGCCGATAGGGCTCGGGCTTGACTGACAAAGCCTGGGGCATGAACCCAAGCTGCACATACGGTCGAACCTGTCGCTCGAGATAGGTATCAAAAATGCAATCGGTGATGGTCCAGTCATAAACCGGATTGCCCGCTGCATCCTCGGTGTAAGCATTCGTACTGCCCCATTTCAGCCCAGGCGTCCCATCCCCCGATGTGAGCAGGTTGTGAGTCCGAAAATAAACTCCCTTTGGCTTCAACTCCCCCAACTCCGCGAGGAGTTTTTTGCCATCCTTCATGTAAGCGTAATTCGGCTCATCTGCCCCGAAGTATCGCCAAATCGGCTTGAGCGCCCCTACCGGCTTTGACGCATCAACCACGATCTTGACCGGAAAGCTCTCGGCAGCGGCAACGCCGATCGTGGAGAATGGTGTGATGGAGAATCCAACGAAGACGGCGAAAAATCGAATCATAGAGCTTTGGGTTTGAAGATCATTGAACCAACCACGAGGCCACTCGCGCGATCCGATTCATGGTGACAATCCA
>CAILVZ010000268.1 GCA_903837825.1 Akkermansiaceae bacterium
ACCCCGCCAAAGCGCGAAGAACCTGTTTTTTGGCTCCCACCCGCGCCGGTTCACGGCCGGTGGATGCCCTCTTTGCGCATGCGGCCACGGAGGGTGCTGGGGTTCAGGGATAGCTTCAACACCAGCGACACGGAACCCGATGAGGAGGTAGTCGCTCGTGGGGCCGCCGCTGAAGCCGTTCGAGGAAAGCAAGTCGCTGTCGCCACTGGCCCAAGCGCCCCCGCGAATCCCGCGCAACACGCCGCCGTTTAGCACCGCGTCATTCCATTCCCAAACGTTGCCCCCTTGGTCATAGGTTCCGTAAGAACTTGCATTACCGCTATAGGTGCCGACATCGGTGGATGAGCCTACAGAAAAACCATAATTTGCATCTGCCGTGGTGATCGCGTTCTGACCGTTCGGGTAGGGCGAGTAAGACGTATTCGCTATGCTATGATATGCCGCCTTATACCACTCGTTCTCGTTAGGGATGTAGACTTGCGCTCCGATGTTCGCCGTGATGACGCCGCTAGTCGCGCCATTGAGCGTGTAGGCCCCGGTTTCCATGTCGTTGCTGCCTTGGCCATTCATCATCCAGTTGGCAAAGCGAGCTGCATCAAACCACGTGACGTAAACCACCGGGCGGTTGGCCAATGCGGTGGAAACGGTGTAGCTGTAGCTGCCAGAGTTACCGCTTTGGGTGATGCCGTAGCTCGACATGCTGGAATTGTAGATGTCGTTTGAGTTCGACTGGCCCTTGGCGTTGAGGAACTCGCCGTACTGGGCGTTGGTGACCTCGTATTTGCCGATCTGGTAGGCATGATCCACTGCGCCATAGCCCGTTGCAGGGTCTGCCGCATTGTTTGCGTTGCCCACTAGGACCCAGTCCATGGTTACAGTGGCTGTGGCGGAGGTTATAAGCGCGGCGAGCAATACGCTGGTTTTAAGCAGGGTGGTCTTCATTTAGGTTAAGCAGGGCAATGATTTAGAATTACTTTTTTACGATCCGAACGCGGAAGAAGTTCTTGGCAGCGTCGGATTGAACGGTCTGAGAAACAAAAGGACTCCACGTGGTCATGTCGCCGGATGATTCAACAACCACATCGTAATTGCCTGTGCTGTTTTCGGGAATTACAAGAACCGATGTGGGGCCGACCTTGCTGAGTTCCTCGGTGTGAGTAATTGATATTGTTACAAAACCGTAGGATTCAGAGCCTCGACCCTCAAGCTGAACCATATCAATACCGGTGATAACACAGGGAAAGGTGTTACCCTCAAACCACCTGGGCTGAGATTCTCCATCGAACCTAATTTTTGTTCCAACACTACTAGAGTAGGGGTAACCGTACTTGCCAAGGATTTCAATTTTATCAGTCGGAAGAACCGTTAGTGAAACCAATTCGTAATTTTTTGTAGACAGCGTCTTGTATTCAACTGCCTGGGCCATTGCTGTGCTGATGGCCAAAATACCCATAATTTTTGTAAAATAATTCATAGTGAGTACATTCCTAGCTAGGCTAGTATTTTTTAGCAAGATAAAAGTTAGAAGTAATATTTTGGGTTCACGCCAGTTGGCCAGCCGAGGGGTCCCAAGCGGTACCAGCTGGAGCCACGGCAATGGCTGGGGGCAAGCGTGGGTCGTGCAACTTGTACCCGGTTCATGGACCTTGATTCAAGGTGCACGGCGGGGCGGGGCTTTGTACCTTGGCTCCCCTGCACCTGGGTACAAGGTACAAGGTACAAGGTACAAGGTACAAGGTACAAGGTACAAGGTACGACTTGTGATCGATGGTGGCGCGCTGGGGTGCTGCGCGCGCAGGTCCAGGCGTGGGCGGGTACACGGTGCTGCTCGTACCCCAAGTGGGGCAGAGCGACACGATGCTTGAAACCGGAGAAGATCTGGCAGAGACCGGTCGCCGGGTGTATGTTTTCTGCGTGGTTCATACTCTCTCTCGCGACAAGTGGGTGAGAAAAGAATTGAATGAGATATGGTGTGGGGCTTAGTGCAAGGTGCAACGCCTATATAGAGGCGATTGCACCATTGCACCAACTCTTGCCCTAAAAAGTGTATGCATGTTCTGGGACGCCGTGCAGGACAACCAATAATTGCTAGAAATATATCTCTACCATGCCTGACGCACCGCCAGTTCAAACCGTCATGGCCATTCACACATTCATCGTCCCAGACATATTGAAGGGGGCGTTTATCCACAGGGAAACTCCGGCGTGATTGGGGGGAGTCAGATCATAGTCCACAACCTAATCCTCCATGTTGACTCCTAGCATAGTCTGTCCTAGGTTAGCCAACGTACAGAATAAGCGCCGTTTGCTTTTCTGTGGTTGTTGCAATGGAGCGCATCGTAAGTAGCACCCAAAGATCCAGCCAATTTTACTGGGCATTGGTTTTTTCTGAACTGGCAAAAACCGCTGAAAGCAGTGAACTCAGATAAAGTGCGCCTGGAGCGCTGAGATGATCATCGTCCGTATACAGCGGATCTCGTCCGAATCTAATGGTCAACATGTCATCCTGAAGCAATTTTTCATGTGGCTTGATTCGAGAGATCTGATTGTTACGTCCAAGGGAATCTAATACCTTCATGATGAATTCCTGTCGTTCAAAAAATTCATTGCAGTGTACTTTTGAAGCCACTTGCGTTCCGGCAGCTGCTTGTTTTGCCAGTAGGTCAGGCACATTGAAGCCAACCTCAGGCACTGGGTAAATTAGGACAATTTTTTTACCTGCGGACAAAAGGGCTTCAATGGTGAGTTTGATTTGGGATGCGTAGAAGTTTCTGGCATCATCCTTTGATTGAAAATTGTGTCCGTAAAAAGAAGGCGCGGAAGATTTTAGGGCCTCATTTTTCCCTTCGGTGTAGCAACTCCATCTGGAATGCAGGATCACCGTTTGAATGGATGGATCCGCAACGAGGAGATTCAGTACGGCCTGTGAATACCTGAGACGGCCCTCGGGGTCTTTGTCTGAATTTCTAACCACTCCGACCACAGGAGCTAGCCCTAGCAAGCCATAAACCTTGAATGCCTCGCCATGTTCGGTGGCCAAAGCTTCAAGTCCTGGGACAATCGCCATGGCATGACTATCTCCCCAGAGAGCGAACTTGGGTTTTACCCCAGAATGGCCTAAAACCAGAGCCATCTCGGGATGAGACTGGTTGCCCGAATATTTTTGCAAGAGGGGTGGGTTTTTTCGAAACGATTGAAAATGCATTACCTCAGGGGAGAACCGATTGGGAAATCCCTTGTTGTGCTCAAGCAACCAAGCTGCGCCAAGGAGGAGAACGCTGGTGATTCCCCAAAGCGTGAATACTTTTTTCTCGAGCCAAGCCGTGCGTTACGGAATGGATTTTCGATGTAGCGCCAAGACAAGTATCCACCGATCAAGCTAGCCAGGAAAATAACTGCTCTAACAGTCCAAGTATAGGGTTGTGTGTAATTCGCTAGGGCGATCAATGGCCAATGCCACAAATAGACCGAGTAAGAAATCAGCCCCAGAAGAACCCACGGCTTGGTGGATAGTATGCGGCGAGTCAAAGCGGTGCCATGTTGCCCCGTCCAGAGTAGGAGGGCTGCACCAACACAGGGCAGCAGAGCGGAAGGGCCTGGAAATGGAGTGTCATTACTGAAGAATGCCATGCTGGCCACAATCATCCCCAGCCCGATGATTCCAAGAATATGATTCGATCTTCCGCGTGGGATAGGCAGTATCAGCAGCGAAGCTAATGCACCGAGAAGCATTTCCCAGGCCCGATACGGAAGCAGGAAAAATGCTTTCATGGGGTGGTTGGGCACGACCCATGCTGAGGCAGCCAGCGATGCAACGAATAGTATCAGCAGAGGGGCTGCACGGCTCCAGTACGTTTTGCGCCATCGATACAGTGCGCCAAGCAACAGGGGGAATACCAAATAGAATTGTTCTTCGACCCCGAGTGACCATGTGTGAAGGAGTGGGAACTGATTGTTGGTGCAGCGGAAATAGTCTTCCGTATTCCTTAAAAATTGAATGTTGGACATTGCTGGGACAACATATCTAACTGACTTTCCCAATGCCTCCATGTCGTGGGGTAGCAGGATAAACCATGAAGCGGCTAAAACCGCACAGATCATTGCGACTAGGGCAGGAACGATTCGTCGGATCCTCCGATCGTAAAACTGCGCGATTGAAAAGGTGCCATTGTGCAGGTCCCGGGCAATGATTGCACTGATCAGAAATCCGGAAATCACGAAGAACACATCCACCCCGACGAATCCGCCGGGTAGCATACGTTCGTCAATATGATAGATCAAAACACCGATGTTCGCCAATGCTCGAAGGCCATCAATATCGGGACGATAGCTGGATAAATGGGTTTGTTCCGGCCAGTTTGGATGAGATGTCGGCACCGGTTTAAAAGAAATGGTCAAAGAATCTAATGGTTTTTATTTTCTTCAAAGGCGCTCGCCAAGTCCCAGTAATGTTTTTAGCCGCCTTTTGTCCGCATCAGCGGACGACTTCGGTGCCGATCCCGCCGTCGGTGAAGATTTCTAACAGTAGAGCGTGAGGGAGGCGGCCATCGACGAAGTGGACCTTGCGGACGCCGGCGTTGAGGGCGTCCACGGCGCTGCGGATTTTGGGGATCATGCCGCCGGAGATGGTGCCATCGGCGATCATCGATTCGGCTTCTTTGCGGGTAACCGATTGGATGAGGGAGGAGGGGTCCTTGGGGTCCGAGAGGAGGCCGGGCACGTCTGAGAGGTATACCAGTTTGGCGACGCGAAGTTCCTTGGCAAGTGCGGCGGCGGCGAGGTCGGCATTGATGTTGAGCGGCCGGCCGGTGGCGAGTTCGGCGGCGAGGGGTGAGATCACGGGGACGATTCCAGCTTGGTGAGCGGCGTCCATGTGAGCGAGTTGGCAGCCGACGACTTCGCCGACGCGGCCGAGGTCAACGCGGTTGCCAGCGGCATCGGTGCCCTTGACTTTTTCGCCGAGGAAAACATCGTTGCCGGGGATGCCGACGGCTTTTCCACCGAAGTCGCGAATCATGCGGACGAGGCCGGGGTTGATTTCGTCCGATAGGACTTTGGCGACGATTTCGATCGCTTCATCGGTCGTCACGCGGAAGCCATCGATGAATTTCGCCTCCAGGCCAGAGGCTTCCATGGCGGCCGAGATGGCCTTGCCGCCGCCGTGGACGACGATCGGGTTGATGCCTGCGACTTCGAGGAAAACGATGTCGCGCATCACCTTGGCCACGAGGTCGGGGTCCTCCATGGCGGATCCACCCATCTTGATGAGGAATGTTTTCCCGCGGAACGCCTGCAGGTAAGGGAGCGCTTCGATGAGAGTGTTGGCTTTTTCGATCGGGTCCATGGGCGGGTGAGATTAGGATTGAGAGGGAGGCGGGTTGGCAAGCCGGAATCCGGCGAGGTTAGCGGCGGCGATGGCGGCGAGGATCGCGAGGCCTGGCAGCCAGATGCCGGCCATGCCGAGGCAGATCCATTGGGCGGCGAAGGCCATCCCAGCGAGGATCAGCGAGCCAGTTTTGCGGAGAAAGTCCGGGGCATCGGCCAGCAGGGTGAGCATTAGCACCGTGACCGCCAGCATGGCGATTTCCCAAAGGGGGAGAGGTCTCGGGTAGCTGATCGGTTCCGTGAGTCCCGCGCTGGACTCGATGGCGTTGATCAAGGGGCTGAGGTTTTCGGAGAACCGGCGGGTGGAGGGTTCTGCGGCGCTGCGGTCGTCGCGCAGGATGACGGGCGATGCCGCATGCTGGGCGAATGGATCTGCTGGCGCATCGATCAAGCTCTCGGCGGAGACGAGGGCTTCGTTAGAAATCGGTTTCAGCGGTGTGGTTAGACGGCCAAAGTCGTCGATGCGCACGATCGGTCCGTTAGGTCCGAGCGCAAGGCACTCGCCGGGGCGGATGTCCACGGCATCGACGCCGAGGCCGAGTTTTTGGAGAACGGTTAGAACGGAAAAATGGAACACCAGGCGGTCCTCCCAGCGAGCGAGCAGGGGGACGGGGCCATCGTTGGGTTCCGATTCTAACACCGAAAATCCCGCGAGGGCGGATGCGTTCTCGAGGATGATGCCTGGGAGTGGGATGCGGTTGACCACCGGCAGTGACGAGGCATCTCCGTGGACCGCAGAGATCGGGATCGAGGCGCGACGGAATGCGGGTGGTATCGACGAGGCGACCGCGCCGCGTGAGAGTGGTGCCGCCATCGTGAGCGAGTCGAATTTTCCGAGGGATTTCTCCAGCGCGG
>CAILVZ010000269.1 GCA_903837825.1 Akkermansiaceae bacterium
GGCCGAGCAGGCCGATCTGGTCCAGGTTCTGGCTAGGTTTGACCCGAAGGTCGTAAAAATGGCCCCGAGCGGGGAAATGCCGGAGGATTGATTGGATGGAAATCATTCGGCACATCGTCAGCGGCCCAAGCTCCTCCATGTGCCTGGTGCATTTGGGCGACTCTATCACTGAATCCAAGCGCAATGCTCACCTCAGAGCCGTATTTCAATCACCCGGCACTGGCAGGCGAAAGGTCGCGTTTGCGTGTGATTCCAATGAATTAGCTCTATTCCTCGGTGTGCTCTCCAGGGATATCGAAGGTGAGTCGGCGACGATTCCTATATCTCGTAAAAGAGGATTCATAAGCGTGACTTCACTTAAGTCCGGCGAAAAAAAGGTCATCTACCAAATTCTGCCCAGTCGGAAACGAGACGGAACTCAAGGTATTGCTTCTGGGCGATACCGCATGGAGTGGCAGGAAAAATAATTGCTATTTGCACAGGGGCTCTTGAGACCTAAACAGGTATCTTTTGGATAGCAGATAGCAGATTCTCGGTGATCGATGCCATGGCCTTGAAATCTAACGTGTCCACGGTGTCGGTATGCTTGTGGTAGTTGGGATTTCGGAAGAGGGCGGTATCGGTGAGCATCAAGGCGGGGAAGCCCTCGTCCCAGTAACAGAGGTGGTCGGAGAATCGCATTTCGGGCATGACGACAGGGAGGGCGGGCATTGAAAGTCCGGGTGAAAATGCAGCGTCAAAGCGCGTAAGAAGTGCATTCGAGGATTTGTCGCCAACGATCGCGATGTAGTTGCCAGTGGTTGGGATAATTCCTCTTGAGCGCATGAGATCCTCTGCGTTCTCGGGCATGCCGTAAAGCGTGGGCAACTCCTGCGAACCGGGCTTGTCTGTGAAATAGCCGAGGCTTTCGAGGCAGATCATGCCTTGGAGGTTGTCGCCGTTTTTTCGGCAGGATGTGGCGTGGACGCGACTACCCATGGACTCGTTCATGAAATGGGGAGGCTCTTCGTTTGTGTAGGCCACGAAGCGGATGTTCCTCGGTGGGTTGGGCGATTGCGCAAGGAGGCGAGCTGTTTCCAGGAGGATGGCTACGGCTGATATGTTGTCATCTGCACCGAATGTGCCCGGAGACGAGTCATAGTGCGCACCGAGAATCCAGTGGGGTTCCTTCAGTCCACAAAAGTCGCGAGGCACGGCTTCGAGGTTGTGGCAATCAAAGCGATCGACTTGGAAAGTCTGGCGCGAAACGCTGAATCCAGACCGTGAAAAAAACTCCTCGATTAAATCTGCAGCACGCGAGAGTCCGGAAGGATTATTGCGAAGATTGCGCTCTTCGAGGGAGAGTGTTTCGGAGATTTGAAAGAGGCGTCGTTGGAGATCGCCGGGGCTTCCAGGAGGCAATTTATTCATGTGAAAAAAGGTATCCGAAAACAGCTGTGAGCAAGCACAAAAAGCGAGTGCTTTTCTGAAGGTGAAATGAGGGTTTGACAAATCTCATTAAAACGCCGTAGAGCAAGGCAGAATGCCCGTCAAGAGGCTTTCTATTATTCCGGATAGTGATACATTTTCAGTATGTGGATTCTTACTAAAATCGGCTTCTATTCGATCACTAAAAAACCCTCCCACCTCAACCCGGACGGCCCAGCAGTTTTCAACATTCGTGGCCGCGACAAGGACGACCTCAGGCGTTTTGCCGAACTCGTCTCGCCAGACTTGGCAAAGCGTCCCGTGGTGCACGAATACGCTCACAGTGACTATCCATATCGCGTGTATCTCAGCACCCCGGAGGAGATGGATGCAGTGATGGCCAAGCTCTCGGCCTTGATCGACTACGACAACTTCAA
>CAILVZ010000270.1 GCA_903837825.1 Akkermansiaceae bacterium
AGCTTGAGGCCCTTTGGGATGTAAATGAAGGAACCACCGGAAAAAACCGCTGAATTTAGAGCAGAAAATTTATTATCCCCCGTCGGGATAACCTTGCCGAACCAAGGACGGAAAATCTCCTCATGCTCCTTCAAGCCCTCCGTCGAGTTGCAAAAAATCACCCCTTGCTTCGTGAGCTCCTCCTTAACGTTGGAATAGGCAGCCTCGGAGTCGAATTGAGCCTCCACCCCAGCGAGGAAGGCGCGCTCTTGCTGAGGAATTCCGAGCCGCTCGAAGGTTTCTAACACATCGGCCGGAACATCATCCCATGACCGCTTCGGTTTTTCACCGTCAGACAAGTAGTAGCGAATCACATCGAAGTCGATGGCTTCCAAATCCTTGGTCGCCCAGTTGGTCGGCATGGGCTTTTCCTGGAACACCTTGAGCGCCTTGTGCCGGAACTCACGTACCCAATCAGGATCATCCTTCACGTCGGAAATGTAGTCGACCGTCGCGGAGGTCAGGCCACGGCCCGCATCAAACTTGTTGCGCTCTGGAAAGGTGAAATCTCCCTTGGTGCGATCAATATCAATCGCCTCGCGGGTCTCAAGATCCAAAACGTCGGTGGTGTCGTAGGACATGGTGATGATGGTAAAGTGGCTTAAGCGAGCACAGACTCCTTGAGGAACTCATAGCCGTCTTTCTCGAGCTCGAGAGCAAGTTCGGGGCCTCCTGAGCGGACGATTCGACCTTCCGCCATGACGTGAACATAGTCGGGCTTGATATAGTCTAACAGACGCTGATAGTGGGTGATGAGCAGAAAGCCACGCTCGGGTGAACGCATGGCGTTTACCCCTTTGGCCACGATTTTGAGAGCATCGATGTCGAGACCTGAGTCGGTCTCATCAAGGATGACGTATTCCGGCTCAAGCATCATCAACTGGAGGATTTCATTCCGCTTTTTCTCGCCGCCAGAGAACCCTTCATTCACGGCACGTGCGGTAAATTTGCGGTCCATTTCTAACAAATCCATCTTGGCGTAGAGGCTCTTGTAGTAGGCGACCGCATCAATTTCCTCACCCTTGGGGAGTCGCGCTTGGAGAGCGGCGCGGATGAAGTTTGCGTTCGAGACGCCGGGGACTTCTGACGGATATTGAAATGCTAGGAAGATGCCGTCACGCGAACGCTCATCGACGGACTTGCCAAGGATTTCCTCGCCGCCTTGCGTCACGGAACCCGATGTCACGACATATCCTTCATGCCCGGCGATCACCTTGGAAAGCGTTGACTTTCCGGAACCGTTTGGTCCCATGATGGCGTGCACTTCACCCTTCGGGATCGTGAGGGTGACGCCTTTGAGGATTTCGGTGCCATCTTCGAGAGTGGCATGGAGGTCTTGAATGTGGAGGCTCATGATTGTGGGAAATTTAAGAGATTGGAGTCACCTTGCCGCGGAGCGTGATTTCGACATCATCGATCACCGCGCCTAGGGGTAAATTGAGTACGTCCGCCAGGTTGATGCCCGGCTTAAAATCCACATCGTGGATCACACCGGTCACCTCGTCATGGAAATGCCCATGCTCGCTGAGATTCGGGCAGTATCGGGACGACTCACGGTCAAAATTGACCTGCCGGATGATACCGTGCTGAACGAGCGCTTCGAGGCAGTTATAAACCGTTGCCAGCGAGATGTTCGGCAAGCGGTCTTTCACGCGAATGAAGACATCGTTGGCAGTCGGGTGGTTTCGCTCTTGCTGCAAAAAACGGTAAACCTCGCGACGCTGAGGTGTCATTCTCAATCCCGAGATCTCATCAGGGATCTCTGAATCTGAAATTGAGGAGTTGGAATGAGTGACCATCGCGGGTGGGCAACCTAGGCGCGCAGCCGCAGACATCAAGAATAATTCCAATTACAAGTCGCTAAATCGATCACAGTGGGCAAATTTGTCGAAACCTTGCTGATTTCAGGCGAATTTGCCCCAAGCCTGACCATGGCTAAAATCGCTCACTTCGGCAATCGCCTGAGATCCGGCAAGGCACCACTTCAGGCGACTCTTTGAGCAGACAACGCAGCCATGAAGGACTCATAGCCTTCAGCACCCATGTAGCGCTGGAGCATGACTGCTGGGGCCTCCCGCAGATCCACGAGAACCAACGCGTCAAGTGCATCTCCGAAATCAGGATCGATATTGAACTCCAACAGGATCGCGTTGAGTCGCAGGTATTGCTTGAGCAACACCGGCACCCCTTTGCCGTCAGGCTCACAGCGGGCAACCACCGCCGAGACTTCCTCAATCGATTTAAGGCCGGCACTCAGCCCATCTTGGTCATGCAGTAATTTGTATGGATTTACCGGCTGAATCAAACCTGCGAGACGCTCGTCTTGGTGGGTTTTACGCATGAAGCTCACCATCAAATCACGCGAAAGCGAGGAGTAGTCACGAGAAATACTGACGGGGCCAAGGAGCCGGGAGTAGCGAGGCCGCTCCATGACAAACCGCCCAATCCCCTTCCACAACAAACTCAAGGGATAGATCGATTTCTGATACTCCGTGGTAACGAATGACCGTCCAAGTTCGAGCGCTGGCTTGAGCACTTCAAGAAATGGCTTCTCAAACCGAAACAACGTGGAGGTGTAAAGCGCGTCTGGTCCACCAGACGCAAGCAAGACATCGGAACAACCTAAGCGATACGCGCCAGCGATTTGACACGCCTCGCGATCCCAAACGTAGAGGTGAAGATAACTCGCATCAAAGCGATCGAGGTCCACCGACTTGCCAGTTCCCTCACCCACGGCACGAAAAGTGATTTCTCTCAACCTACCGATCTCATGAAGAGTTGCAGGGATCTCCCAGGCAGCCGCAAGCAACACGTCAAAGCGTCCTTGGGCGACAAGAGCTCCGCGACGCTGGAGAAACGCAGCCTCACGTTTGAGCTCTGCAAGATCGGCGGACGGCGCGATGGGTTCCGGATGGAGATGCATTTGGTTTGTTAGATTTCCTCGCGAAATCCCCAAAACATCCAGCCGGCTTTATGAACAATTTCGTCACAAAATCAGTCCAATTCAATCCCGAGCGTTTGCTCACGCAAGTACGCCGCAAATGCATCAGGTGACTTCCCGAGATGTTCCGCGGCATCGATCGCTCCCCCCACTCGAAATACCACATTTCGCCCGCGACTCGACAACATCACACGAGGAAGCAAGGCGGTGCGAATGCGTGGATGAATCCCCCCAAGCAGGTGGAACCACGGCGGTGATTGTCCAAAAAACTTTACCGGAACCACCGTCGCACCCGTCTTCAACGCCAGCGCAGCAATGTGGGGTGACCATTGACCCTCTTCCACTCGATCGCCCTGCCAAGACGCAACCTCACCTGATGGGAACGCCGCCAATGCCCCTCCAGACCGCAACAACGCAATGGCCCGTCTCAAGGATGCCCCATTTTTTCTCGCTGATTCAGACTCTCCTAAAATGGATAGAGGCAAAAGAAAATCACCAATAACCGGAAGCTTCGCCACCACCTGATTGGCCATCATGAGCCCCTCTTGCCGCGCCCGCAAACACAGGGATCCTAACACCATCGCCTCGGCGCCACCAAACGGATGATTCGCGACAATCAGCAAGGGTTTGTCCGCTGGCCAAACCGGCCATGAACCGCATGGGACCAAGCCAAACGCCTGGCAAACCCGATCAAAAACATTTCCCTCCCCAAGTGCCGCACGCTTGTATCCCTCACGAGTCTCCGTCAGCCCCAAAGCGCAATCCAGAAAATCTCGCAGTAGTTTCCGCCATCCCCCACCCGCAAGAAAGGGCAACTCTCGCGCGAGATCCATCGCTTCATTTAAAGAATCATCCTCTGGCTCAACATCGCTCACATCGGGACTGTATTCTCAAGTCCAATGAATTGAAAACGACGAAATCCTCCACCGGTTCTAGCAAAAAAAACGCCCAGACTTTCGTCCGGGCGTTTTGAATGATTCGAATGGGCAGATGCCAGAATCAGCGGGAGTAAAGCTCAACAATCAACTGCTCATTGACGAGCGGGTTGATGTCTTCGCGCTCTGGTACGCGGGAAACCGTAGCTTCCAACTTGTCCTTGTCCACGCTGATCCAGTCCACTGCTGGAGCGGCTTGAGTGAGATCCGTCATCCGGAGGACCAACTGCTGTGAGGATGGCTTGCCACCCACTTTAATCACATCACCCGGCTTCACTTGGAAGCTTGCGATGTCGACGGTACGTCCATTCACCGTAATGTGACCGTGATTGACAATCTGACGAGCAGCTTGGCGGGAATTGCCGAAACCTGCGCGATAAACGACATTGTCGAGGCGGGTTTCAAGAAGTTGAAGGAGAATCACACCCGTCACCCCACGGCGGCGGGAGGCTTCCTCGTAGTAGCCGCGGAACTGCTTTTCGAGAACACCATATTGGAAGCGGAGCTTTTGCTTTTCTCCAAGTGCCACCGAGTATTCACTCTTCTTTTTACGACCGGCACGAACACCGTGCTGGCCAGGTGGGAAATTGCGGCGTTCGAATGCCTTCGATGAGCCAAAGAGAGAGACACCGAAGCGGCGGCTGATCTTTGCGCGTGGACCTGTATAACGTGCCATAGGAAGTTTCTTAAAAGTTAGATTAGACGCGGCGTGCCTTCTTCGGACGGCAGCCATTGTGTGGGATCGGGGTCACGTCGCGGATGGAGAGAATTTCCAATCCAAGACCTTGGACAGCACGCACGGCGGACTCACGGCCAGAGCCTGGACCTTTCACGCGGACATCAACCTCCTTGAGACCATGTCCCATGGCTTGGCGGCAGGCATCTTGCGAAACCACCTGTGCGGCGTATGCCGTGCTCTTGCGGGAACCCTTGAAGCCCATCTTGCCGGCACTCGACCAGCCGATGGAATTCCCATTCGCATCGGTGACGCTGACGAGGGTGTTGTTGAAAGTCGCGGTCACGTGAACAATGCCACGAGTGACATTCTTCGAGCCTTTGGCTTTGTGGATCTTGATTTCTTCCTCGCCTCCGCCGATCTCGGCGAAGATGTCGCGCTTGACTTCCTTCTTCGGCGCTTCAAAGGCGGCCGCTTCAGGAGCAGGAATGGTGGCGGGTGCTGGAGCTGCTACGGGCTCAACTGCCGACTCTACGGCAGCATCTTGGTTGGTTTCTTCTGACATGAACTTTTAGGAAAATTATTTCTTCACGCCGACCGTCTTCTTCTTGCCCTTGCGGGTGCGAGCATTGGTACGGGTGCGCTGGCCACGAACGGGCAATCCACGCTTGTGGCGGATGCCGCGGTAGCAATTGATGGATGTCAGGCGCTTCAGCTGAGACTGACGCTCACGGCGGAGATCACCCTCAACAATGATCGACTCGGACGTAATCACTTGGGCGATCCGAACCAATTGGTCCTCGCTCAGTTGTCCGGTGCGGATGTTTGGGTCGATTCCTGCGTGCTCAAGGATCCGGGATGCCGTAGGGCGACCGATGCCAAACATGTAGGGCAGAGAAGCTTCGATGCGCTTCTCATTGGGAATTTCAATACCTAGGATACGTGCCATGATGTGCGTGATTTCGCGTGACCGCAGAGCGATGTCCAGACCGTGCTGACGACTCCGCGGGGCGGGTGATTTACCAGACCGCCGGACGCTGGCAAGCGAAAAATGGCAATTTGTCGGTTTTAAGGCGATCGGCCGCATCAAACATCCTCGGCCGAGGCAAATCTCGATCCTTGCACGCCCGAATAAAACCACACCCAGATTCGTCAGAGCGCGGTAAAACCGCCTCGCGGCCACCGATTCTCGAATGAATCCATCTTGGCAGATCGGAAAAGGTTCGCTTCTCGACAAATGTCAGGCAGTTCCTAGACTCATGCCACTGCCAGACATCCATGGAATCTTACCACGACTTTAGCCATCCACTCCCCACCGATGACGTCGCAGCAATCGACGAACTCGGAAAAATTTATCAAACCTTCCGCGACGAGCTCCGCAAGGCAATCGTGGGCCAAGACTCGGTGATCGAACAACTTGCGATCTGCCTTTTCGCACGCGGACACGCGCTCCTGATGGGTGTCCCCGGCCTCGCCAAGACGCTATTGGTCTCTTCGGTTGCTCAGACGCTCGACCTCTCTTTTAACCGCATCCAGTTCACCCCCGACCTAATGCCCGCCGACATCACGGGCACCGACATCATCCAAGAATCCGGCGCAGGCGGTCGGCGCGAGTTTCAATTCATCAAAGGCCCCGTATTTGCGAACGTCGTGCTTGCTGACGAAATCAACCGCTCGCCCGCAAAGACCCAGTCCGCCCTGCTTGAGGCAATGCAGGAACATAAAGTCACCGTCCTCGGCCACACGAACCCGCTACAACCGCCGTTTTTCGTGCTCGCAACTCAAAACCCCATCGAGCAAGAAGGCACTTATCCCCTCCCCGAGGCCCAACTCGACCGCTTCATGTTCCTCATCGAGGTCGGCTACCCCTCGGCCACCGAGGAAAAGGAAATCGCTCGCACGACCACTGGCACCGCCCGACCGATCCTCAATCACCTGCTGGATGGCGAAAAAGTCATCGCCTACCAAGAACTTATCCGCCGCGTGCCCGTCCCCGAGCACCTCTATGACTACGCAGTCAAAATCGTCCGCAAAACCCGCCCCAACGAGCCCGAATCCCCCCAATGGATCAAAGACACGGTCGGTTGGGGTGCAGGCCCGCGTGCCGTGCAGTATTTGATCCTCGGTGCCAAATCCCGTG
This sequence comes from Akkermansiaceae bacterium, assembly GCA_903837825.1. Taxonomy (GTDB): domain Bacteria; phylum Verrucomicrobiota; class Verrucomicrobiia; order Verrucomicrobiales; family Akkermansiaceae; genus Luteolibacter. The sequence goes on from CAILVZ010000270.1 coordinate 6,732, forward strand.
CCGCACTGCGCGGCAATTATATGGCCTCACTCGAAGACCTCGAGGCCATCGCTTCCTCTGTTCTCACCCACCGGATCATCACGAACTTCTCAGCCGAATCGCAAGGAATGACGTCGAAGAAAATCGTCGAGCGACTGATCAAGGAAATGCGCGAGGATTGAGTGAGTGCCGTCGAATGCATGAGAGCGACAGGCTTGATCGAAACCAACCACACGCGTCGTTACAACATCCTTCCATGAGCCACTCGTTCATCGATAACACCCTACTCTCCCGCCTTGCGTCGCTGCCCATCCAATCGCATGCGCCGATGCTTGGAAACGTCACCGGCAAACACCGCTCACCCCACCGCGGATCGTCCGCCGAATTTGCCGAATACCGGAAATACATGCCTGGCGACGACACGCGCCGCCTCGACTGGAAAGCCTTTGCCCGCTCCGATCGTTTTTACATCAAGGAATTCGAAGCCGACACCAACCTCCGCGCTTACTTCATCGTGGATGCCTCCGGTTCGATGAACTTCGCTGGCCAAGGATTGGCCAAAATCGAATTTGCCCGCCGAATCGCAGCCTCCCTCGCCTACTTGTTGGTCAACCAAGGCGACGCCGCAGGCCTCTCGATTTGCACTGACCAACTGCACTTGGAGGTGCCTCCCAGTCGCCGCCCCGCCCATCTGGAACGCTTTTTTTCCGCTCTTGCGAATGTCCAACCCTCTGGAGAAACCGGCCTTCTCAACGCCCTCCACACGATCGCCGAAAAAATTGGCCAACGCGCGTTTGTCGTAATCCTGTCAGACCTTTTCACAGACACCGCAAGCCTCGCCGACGCGCTCCAACACCTCCGCCACCGAAAGCATGACGTCTCGGTCTTTCACCTCATGGACCCATTAGAAATCAGCTTCGAGTTTGATCGCCCCCAACGCTTCGTTGACCTCGAAGACCAGTCGTCGATCGTGACCGAACCCAACCTCATTGCGGACGAGTATAAGATAGCACTTAGGAAATTTCTAACAGAAGTCCGTTCCCAATGCGAAAATGCCTTGGCTAACTACCAGTTAGTCCAGACCAATACCCCGCTCGAACCGCTACTTCGCGATTTCCTAACCAAACGCCTACCGAAGTCGAAACACTGAACACCGTCACCCGATATCGACGATCCTTGATGTCTTTGCGATAAAATCCCCAACCATGCTTTTTCTTAATCCACTGCTTCTCTGGGGCCTGCTCGCCGCGAGTGCACCGGTGGTGATCCATCTCATCAACAAGCGCCGCCACAAGCCAATCCAATGGGCGGCCATGCAGTTCCTGCTCAAGGCAACCCGCGAATCTCGCGGCAAAAAAAAGCTGCGTCATGTTCTGATTCTCGCCTGCAGGGTTCTTGCCATCGCCGCTCTTGCTCTCTCCGCTGCCCGACCCATCGTCTCTGCGCTCGCCGGTTGGGGCGGTGGATCCATTGACACAGTGGTCTTGCTACTGGATCGGTCTAGCTCGATGGAAATCAAGCCCGAAGACGGTTTCCAATCGCGCCGAAAAATTGTCATCGAAAAAGCACGCGATGCCATGATCGACCTTGGCGTTTCTCGCCTCGTGCTCATCGAAAGCGCCAGCAACCAAGCACAGGAAGTCTCCTCGCTCGACACGCTCGCAGATCTCAGTTCAACCGCCGCAACGGATACCACCGCCGATTTTCCAAGCCTCCTCATCCGCGCCGCAGAGGTTCTAGCTGATTCATCCGGCCACTCAGAAATCTGGCTCGCCTCAGACCTTCAGTCGTCGAACTGGCACCCCGATGACCCACGCTGGGCAGCCGCCCGCGCGAGCCTTGACGCCCTTATACAAAAACCCACCATCCGAGTCCTTTCACTCACTGGTCCGACCGCCTCAAACTCGGCCGTCCACCTGCTAGACTCCCAGAGGTCTGGCGATGAACTCGTCCTCGACCTAGAAATCGTCCGCGTAGCCGATTCACGAGGCACGCTCAGCCTCCCGCTCACCACCCACCTCAACAGCGCCAGCACGACCGAATCAATCACCATTCCCGGCCAATCGATCCGTCTGCAAAAACGCGTCACCCTCCCAGCAGGAAACCTAACAGGTTCTGGATGGGTTTCTATCCCTGCCGATGGCAATTCGCGCGACAATTCGGCCTACTTTGCCTACGGCCCCGCGCTGCCCGTGAAGTCGATCATCGTGGCACCCGCCGGTGAGGCTGCCGACTTCCTCGCACTGGCCGCAGCTCCCCCAGGATACGAAAACCAAAGCGCCCGACTCATCGATCCAGCCAATGCCGAAACCCTCGACACCACCGACGCCGCAGCAATTCTCTGGGCCGCACCACTACCCAGCGGCCGCACCACTGAGATCATCCATCGCTTCATCAGCTCAGGCGGACAGGTGATTTTCTTCCCACCCGGAGAATCATCCAACGCATCATTTGACAATCTATCTTGGTCTAATCCCTCCGTCGCCGATGCCGGGAAATTCTTTATCCTCAAGGACTGGAACCACCGTGATGGACCATTGCGCGATGGGTTCGATGGAACTCCAATCCCCGCCGAACGCCTCAAAGCCATCCGCCGCCAAATTCCGATAGGAGATTACACCACCCTGTCTCATTGGGAAGATGGCGAACCCTTCATCGCCCGCCGCGTGACCGAGCGTGGCACCGCCTGGTTCGTCGGCTCACTGCCAGATTACACGTGGTCAAATTTGGGCGATGCCGATGTCCTCCTTCCCTCGGTGCAACGAATCATCGAAATCGGAGCCAATCGCTTTTCAGCATCATCCCTCGCCACCATCGGCACGGATTCTGCCAAACCAAAACCCAGTGAGTCCTGCATCCGGCTTGACGAAAATACCAATCCGGAAACTACAAGTTCACGCGATCAAGCAGGCATCTTCCGCTTCGGCGACCGACTCATCGCGATCAATCGGCCACACCAAGAAGATACTCCAGAAATACTCACCAAAGACCAGTTAGATCATGCGCTCGATGGGACACATTACACGTTGTTAGATCAAGCTGGAAAATCGGATGATCCCTCACTCTCCAGTGATGCCTGGCGCGCATTTCTCATCTTCATGCTCTTTTTGCTGATCTCGGAGGCAATCCTCTGCCTGCCAAAGCGGGATCCTATCGCCCAACCCGAAATTTCTAACAGAAATTCAAACCTGCCGAGATCGGTTTGATCAGAGACGACCTTATCACACTCTAACTTTAGTGCTTCATCTCAGTCCCACTCCCGTAGCCCTTTGGATCGGCGTCATCGCCCTGATCCTCATGGGCGCGTTATCGGTGGTCTCGTGGCAGCGCAGCCAGCGCACGCTGCGCAACGCAATTTTGGAAGGCCTCCGTTTTCTAGCAGCCTCGATCGTCGTCGCACTGCTTTGGCAACTGGAATGGATCACAACCACCCATCCTGCACAGAAGCCGCAAATCGCCATCCTTTGGGATAACTCCCAATCCATGGGGACCCTCGATGCCTCCCTGCCTCCGCTTCTATCGGATCGCGCATACGTGGTTTCCCGAGCCGAATGGGTCAAGAAAGCGCTCGATTCCAATCTCTGGCAACCCCTCGAGGCCAATGGCGCCAACGAAATCACCACCACGCCCTTCGCGTCTCCACCATCCCCGCCCTCACCCGTTTCAGGCACGGATCTGGAAGCTCCCATCACTGAGCTCCTCTCCAAGCAGAATAACCTCCGTGCGGTAATTCTACTCAGCGACGGCGATTACAACATCGGCCAGCTGCCGGTCGTTGCCGCACAAAAACTACGGCTTCGAGGCATCCCACTGTTCCCCATCCTAGTGGGCAGCATGACTCGCTTGCCCGACCTCGATCTCCAATCGGTCAGTGCGCCAACCTATGGCGTCCTCGGAGAAAACGTTCAAATCCCATTTGTGATCCGCTCATCCCTTGATCGTCAGGTGCGTACGATCGTTCGAATTCGTGACGAGTCAGGCCACGAGCGCAGCAAGGACATCGTGATCGCGCCGAATGCCGAGACTTACGAATCCATCTTTTGGCGGCTCGAAAAGGCAGGGTCTTCCACCCTTGAACTCTCGATCCCCGTGGCAGATGGCGAACGAGTTGTAGCAAACAATTCTCACCAGTTCACCATCGCCGGCCGCCCAGAAAAGATCCGCGCACTCGTCATCGACTCACTCCCACGCTGGGAATATCGATTCCTTCGCAATGCCCTCTCGCGTGACCCCGGCGTCGAACTCTCATGCCTTCTCCTCCAACCCAACATCGGCCCAGGCGAGGGCAAGGGATACCTGAAGGAATTCCCTCAGAAAATCGAAGAACTCGCAAAATACGACGTCATCTTCCTTGGCGACGTCGGCACGGAACAACTCACTGCTGACCAATGCCACCTCATCCGAGGACTGGTCGAAAATCAAGCAACCGGACTCATTTTCATGCCCGGACCACAAGGAAATCAATTTTCGCTCATGAATACCGAGTTGGCGGATCTCATGCCAGTGATCCTCGACGACGCCCATCCAAAAGGTCTAGCAGAATCAATCCCTTCGCCACTCACTCTCACCACAGAAGGTCGGTCCTCATTGTTAACCCTTTTAGGAAATAACGAAGAGGAGAACCCAGAAATCTGGCGTCGGCTGCCTGGGTTTTATTGGCACGCCCCAGTCATCAAAGCGAAGGGTGGCGCAGATGTTCTTGCCGTCCACGGAAACCGCCGTGGCAAATATGGCCCTATCCCTCTGTTAGTTACCAAGCCTGCCGGTAGCGGAAAGGTCCTCTTCATGGGCATCGACTCCGCATGGCGGTGGAGACGAGGCGTCGAAGACCTCTATCATTACCGATTCTGGGGCCAGGTCGCGCGTTGGATGTCTTATCAGCGGAACATGGCCGTCGGCCAACGAGTCCGCCTGTTCTTCAACCCCGAGCGCCCAGAACCCGGATCGATGGTCTCTCTCAATGCCAACGCCTTCACCCCAAACGGGGCGCCCCTCCAAGAAGGCAAGGTTTCGGTGGACCTCACGTCGCCCGAGGGTCGGAATCAACGCATCGACCTCGAAAAAATCAACGGCGCCTGGGGCACTTTCAGCGGGCACTTCAAGGTGGATAGTCCCGGCATTTGGAAGCTTCGCGCCGCGATTGCTGGCGCAGAGGATCAGCCGATGGAAACCACCCTGATCGCTCAAGGCACCGAAATCGAAAAAATAGGTCAACCCGCCCGCCCTGAGGTCCTCGAAGAAATGGCAAAAGTTTCCAATGGCCGAATGATCCAACCCCATCAACTCGCCGACCTCGTTCGAGAAATCAGCGCCCTTCCCGAACCACGACCCGCACAAACCCGAATCGCTCTCGGTTCACACTGGATCACCTTCACCGGGCTAGTCACACTTCTAAGCATCTTCTGGATTGCGCGAAAATTAAGCGGTTTGTTCTAATAAAAATTTGGCAAAGGCTTCATGCAAATCGCACCAGCATTCGTGCGGATTGCACGATGAATGCATCCGACGGTTGGCGCGAAATATCCATTAGACTCGGTTCCTTCTTGCTGAATCGATACACCTTTCCTTGGCATCCGCCGTGCAAGCAGATTCGCGTGCCAACGGACTGATTGCATGACAAATCGTCGCTCGCACTGAACCCCATGCCCCTACCCGATATGAGCCACACGATCACCGCCAACATCAACGCATCGACCCAAAAAACCCACGAATGGATCGCCAGCGTCGAGCACGAACTCCATGACCACAATCCCCAAGCCGCGTTCCACGCACTACGATCGGTAATGCACGCGCTGCGTGACCGCCTTCCTGCCGATGAGGCAGTCCACTTGGCTGCAGGATTGCCCACCCATCTGCGTGGCATCTACTACGAGGGATGGAGCCCATCCAATAAGCCAGAGAAACTGACCAAACAACAATTCCTCCACCGCATCGAGTCCGAGTATTCAGGACCAGGTGATCTAAACCCCCTCCGCTGCGCCACTGCCGTCTTCGCCGTGCTCCAGCAACACGTGGGCAGCGGCGAGATCGGTGACATCCGCAACATCTTGCCAAAGGAAATCGCTGAACTCTGGCCGAAATCTTAGAATTCTAGCAGAGCAATTCGATCCCAACACCCACTCGATTTGAACAGTACATACCGCCACCATGCCCATCACCGCAGAAACGTACTTTGAACACAACGGCGAAACCAAAACTATTTCAGACCATGACCGTGATCTAATTTATGAACTCAGCAAGCGAAACGACTCCGTCTCACACCTAGACAAATACATTGCGAATGCAGAACCCGACAAGGAGCTCAAGATGTTCTGGATAGACCTCAAGAAACAAGAAAAAGAAAACGTGAGGCGCCTGAAAAAAATCATTGTTAGCCACATCAAAAAAAGTTGTTTCTAGCATCAACGCAGGCTTGATTGCAAAACGCTATCGCCAATCAAGCCAACTCTTTTTAAAGGGCTCAGCGGAACTGATTTTGCTCTGGATGATAAACGTAACCCGCCACCGCCATCTTTTCACTGAGAAGTTGCGGGTCGATGTCATGAGTCTTCACCAAATCCTCCAACGAATTACAGTGATTTCGCAACTCCGTATTGAGTAAACCCAAAAGGAGGTTGGGGTCCATCTGAAGGGCATTTGAAAGGTTCATTACAAATTGGGATCTACCGTTTTTGGTGCTCATCAATCTTCGCGGATTCATTGACATCGTCAATCCCGAAGCGAGCCGCAAGGTCGTCATGAGTCTGATTCACAAAAACCGACTGGCCCAGCGGGTGATGCTCGCGCAGCAAGCGCCCCAGCACTCGTCGATAGAGATCGACCAAATGCGCACCCGCCTCAACCGCCAAGGAAACCGAGGACGGTGCCGCTTGGTTTAAGAAATCCGCATCGTCTTGAACTGATGATTCCTCGTCCGCAATCCGTTGTAGCAAGCGCTCGATATTTTTGACCTTAATGGGATCAGGTTCAGGATCTAACAGGTATCCGATAATATCTCTGCGGACTGCCTGCTCTTCGATCTTCAGCTCCTCAAGCCTGCGCTGAAGGTCAAGTCCTGCAGGAAGCCCAATCTCTTCGATCTCCTGCTGAAGGACACCAAAGTGGTTTTCGACCTCGAGGATTCTCTCCTCAAGGGTATCTAAGGATCCAGGTTTGGAATTCATGACATGATACGATGTACTTTTATAAATTCAATAGGTTCCCTCACCTAACATATGAAGGGATGTCTGATAAGCACCTCGCTCCAAGACAATGCCATCAGATGCAGGCAGCAATTGCCAACTACCAAACGCTACGGCGCTTTTCGAGCCTTCATAGAAAGGATTTCCAATCGTCAAACTTCGCTGCTGCGGGAAATATTCCCACGCCATGATGCGAACTTTCACGTTTGGATTCTGCCGCAAGGAGATGGCGACACTGCCGCTCGATTTACCCGCGCTGCTCCCTTTACCAAAATCAAGAAACCACTCAGAATCCGCTTTGAGAGAGAATGCAGGGTCATTGCTTGCAGTGACTTGATACATCCCAACCAATCGACCGCATGACTTGTTTTCCAACCCTGCACGCGATGCCAAAGGAAACAAGGCAATCCCAACCGCCCCAATCATGCAAACTGACTTCACCCGAACTTTAAGTTCACCTAACCAATTCGTCCACTCCACAAGTATCTGCATTCATCTCCCTTAGCTTGTCGCGTGCCGACCCGCAGCGAGCCAACCATTGCGGGAAATTCGGCAAATCTTCTCCAATCCGACCACCCAAAAATCATGCAAAATGCATGATGAATCATGCAAGATGCACTGCGAATATCACACCACGCATGGCTAATGAACCTCGCTGAATGACAAGCCAAGCTCGTTGCCAAGCCGAACAATCTTCGGTCGCTCACGCGGTTCGATCAGGGCGATCGAAATCCCTTTTTTTCCTGCTCGCGCGGTTCTACCGCTACGATGCGTATAGTACTCGTCTTGCTCAGGAAGCTGATGGTGAATGACAAAAGAAAGGCCCTCCACATCGATACCACGTGCCGCGACATCGGTTGCAATTAAGAACTGAGTCCGTTCTTTCTTGAACGAACGCATCACGGTGTCGCGCTCCTTCTGCGTTAGATCACCCTGCAATACATCGACACCATATCCTTTGATGGTCAGTTGTTTTCCAAGGATGATGGCGCCCGCCTTCGTGCGGCAGAAGATCACGCCACGGTTCCCCTGCTGCGTTTTTAGAAAGCGACTGATAAAATCGGTCTTCTCGTCACGACCGCAGATTGCAAACTGATGGTCGATGTCACGATTGACGACGTGGGCTTTGTCAATTTTCAGCTGATGGGGTTTCCCCGTCATGCAGTCCTTGATCAGGCCATGAATCGCATCAGGAATGGTCGCGGAAAACAACCAGGTGCTCGTCCGACTTCGGGTGAGTCCAAAAATCTTCACGAGCTCCTTTTTGAATCCCATGCTCAGCATCTCATCCGCCTCATCCAGCACCAAATGCTTCACCCCAACGAGCGTAAGCGCCTTTCGATGAACCAAATCGATCAAGCGACCAGGTGTCGCAACCACGATATGAGTCGGTCGTTGCAGCGCGGCCACTTGCCGATCAAACGAGTCACCACCGCTCAGCACCTCGATGAAAATGCGTTCTGAAAACTTGGTGTAGCGGAAAAGCTGTTTACCGATCTGCTTTGCAAGTTCGCGAGTTGGGGCGACGATCAAGCCTTGAATCTCAGGAGACTTTGAGTTCACCGACATCAGCAAGGGCAAGCCAAATGCAGCAGTCTTACCAGTGCCAGTCTGAGCCTGCGCGATCAAATCCCCGCCATTTTCTATCAGAAATGGGATTGCCTTTTCCTGGATGTCCGTGGGATGGATGATTCCAAGCCCTTGGAGACCTTCGATGAGGTCTGCGGGAATTCCGAGTTCTTTAAATGTCTTCAACGGTTTGTTTTTCTGATAGGGTTCCTTGCAGTTTCGAGCAAGACTGATGAATGGACCATGATCGCTTCCCGCACGGATGACGAGCGATCAATTTCGCACTTTCGATTCCTCCGTCGCAGATATCACGCCAATCGAAGCAATCGCTCGCCCGCAGCCTGCAGGGTGCTCGCATTTTTCGCAAAGTGAAAGCGAATCAAATGGTTCACTGGCTCACGGAAGAAGCTGGAGCCAGCAACCCCCGCGACCCCGATTTCTCGGATCAGCCACTCGGACGCCTCAGTATCAGTGGCGAATCCGAGCGATGAGATGTCGAGCATGACGTAATAGGCACCTTGAGGCTCGGTGAATGGCAAACCGGTCCGCCGAAGTAATCCCAGAAATAAATCGCGTTTCTCGGTGTAGAGTTCACGCAACCCTGCGTAGTAGCTGTCTGGCAACTCCAAGCCAGCGATGGCAGCCTCCTGAAGTGGCGCGGCCGCTCCCACCGTTAGAAAATCATGCACTTTGCGCGCTTGAGCGATCACCTGCGGGGCAGCTTGGACATACCCGAGACGCCAGCCCGTGATCGAATAGGTCTTGGACAGTGAGTTGCAAGTGATCGTCCGCTCGAACGCACCCGGCAATGCGGCGAAATAAACATGCTCATGCGGCGCAAACACAATGTGCTCGTAGGGCTCGTCGGTGATGACAAAGGCGTCGTACTCTTCCGCTAGCCGGAGAATTTCTATCAACTCATCGCGCGTGAAGACCTTGCCCGTCGGATTCGACGGATTGCAGACGACGATCGCCTTGGGCCTCTGAGCGAAGGCGCGCGCAAGCTCGTCCGGATCGTATCCGAACCCAGGAGGCCTGAGGGGCACATAAATCGGCTCCGCTCCCGATAGAATCGCATCGGCCGCATAGTTCTCATAAAAGGGCGAAAAAATGATCACCTTGTCTCCCGGGTTACAGGCGGTCATCATGGCTACCATCATCGCTTCCGTGCTCCCACAGGTAACGACTAGGTTTTGGTCTGGGTCAATCGGCAGGCCAGTGAACCGTCGGATTTTCTGGGCCAAGGCCTCGCGAAAGCGCGGCGCACCCCATGTCACTGCGTATTGGTGATGCGGACCACGGGTTGCCCTTTCCAACGCCGCAAGCAATGGCTCAGGTGGTTCGAAGTCCGGAAAGCCTTGCGCGAGATTGATGGCACCACATTCGTTCGCCAATCGGGTGGTCCCACGGATGACGGACTCAGTGAAAACGGAAAGACGGGTGGCGGTGACTGGCATGTGACGTCGGGAAGTTCATGGACACCCTGACGGCAAATTGCCTCGGTGTCGATCCCGTCCTCAGGCCTTCAAATGATCGAAGAGACCCAACCCTCAATAATGGCGGTAGGTGCCGCAGTACCCCCCATAATAGTACCCGCGATGACTGTCATATCCTCGCCGGTAATGGTGGTGATCGTTGTGATCATTTGCCAATGAATAACCCACCACCCCAGCTGCTGCGGCCCCCGCAATGGCAACTCCCGGGTCCACCGCTTGGATGGGACGCCCGTGGGAATCGTAGGCAGTCATGCAACTGACCCCCGAAACTGCGCAGATCCCCAGCACCAGAAAACCCAACCCGCGGAAAAATGGGAAAGCATTCATTTGAAACAAGAACGTCCAAAAAACGCGGATTGCAAACTGGATCTTTGAAATCCTCAAGATCCAGCGCGCACTGAGTCCCACCAACCTACCTTCCCGACTTGTTCACCTTGGCCTCGGCTTTCCTCTTCTTCTCCGATTGCTTGCCGGACCCACTTTCGGACACAACGTCCTCGACCTGAAATTTACCCGCCTGCCGAAGGGCAATCACCCACTCCGGTCCAACATCTGCCAGCGTCAACGGCTTAATCCGCTTCAACTCTTGCTCCACTGACCAATTCGACCGGATACCCTCGCTCTTAAACCCCTTCTCAGCAGCATCAAATTTGCATTTGCCACCCATCAGCAAGTTACCCACATATTGGTTGTTATTGGGTCGGAAACGGCTGAATGGCAGGCTTGGATCGAGCACCGTGCCGACCACCGACGCTCCCCCATCTGGCCTAACAAATCGATTATTTTTGATGAGGCAATCCTCGGGCAGTAAAACCATCTGCGACTGAGGCCAGCGCTTCTGATAGTCGGAGCCGATTTCCAGATCAGTTGAAGAGCTGCCAACCACTACGTTGTTCAAAAGCGTAAGCTTCTGCACCTGTGGATAAAATGCCGTGCGCTGCGGAGGCCCACTCGTCACAGCTTCAGAAAAACCAGGTTCATAGTCTTTCGTGAGTGAATCCTTGATGTATTCACCCGCCGAAACACGAATGCCATAATCACAACCTAGAACAAAATTGTTCTCAACCAGATTGTTCGAGCCTGACATTCGAAGCCCGTGCGCCCCTTCAACCCCTTGACCTAGCACCATGTTTCCTCTAACAACATTGAAGCTACCACGCCGGATGTTGATGCCTCCACGAGTGCCGATCACCGTGTTATTCTGAACCAGATTGCGATTCGATTTGAGCGAAATCGTTTCCGTTCCTTCACCATCCGCATGATCGAAGAGGTTCCCTTCCACGGTGAAGAAGGCTCCGTCAGTGCCAACTTCGTCGTATTTTCCATAGCCCCAGATTCGCATGATCTCACGACCATTGCCCTCGTTGTATGGAATATTTTTGAAACAAGAATGAGTCACGGAATTGTGACGGCTGTTATCGATCGCGTTTCCAACGAGGGGATGCATGTTGCTCTTACCTTTGAAATAACAACGATCCACTAGATTACTATCTCCATTGAAGAAAACCCAATAGCTCTCGGTGCGAAAGCTCGGTGGATTGTAGTCCACAATTGCGGTGTTGCGGACGATCCCATGGTGCGAGTTGAAGCTGATTACATTGCCTTTTTCGACCCAGCCTCGGGTGAAATATAAGCCGTCAACGGTCACATAGGGCGCCTTGACCTCAAGGATTGAAGTTCCCACAAGAACCGTCTCACCTGGGACTGCAGCGCGGACGACCAGTGGCCTCGTGGCACTTCCACCTTTGTTGATGATCATCTTCAAATCCTTCCACTCGCCCGACTCGAGCACCAGTGCGTCTCCTGGCCTTGCGACTTCCTGAGCCTTTTCCCACTGTGATGGATTCCGCACATGGATATCGCGCGCAGCGGCAGTACCAGCCAGCGCGAACAGACCGAAAAAAGATGTGATTTGAACGGATTTCAATGCGAGGTTTAATGATGGATGATGAATCATGGCTAATGATTGATATGGCGCACACGAAATTGATCGATGCGCATGTGGTTCTTCAGAGTCCTAAAGCCGAACCAACCTTCTTGGAACGGGTCTTTGTCAAAAAAATCGAAAACAATACCACCGTCCCGCTTCAAGCCGATCCGATTCCCATCGGCAACGACTTGCAGGTGGATGGTCTTGTTAGGCACATTCATGAATTTGGGTTCGCTCAGGTCATGCTCAGGCAAAAGCGGGCGAGAGCCATCTCCCGGATATCGCCGGAAACGAGTGCTCGTGTTATCGTTCGCTCCATAGCCCACGTAATAGAGCCGAAGCGGATGGTAATTCTTAAAATCCCCGTGGCGTTTCGCGCTATTCGCAAAGAAGTCGCTTGGACTTGAAGGGTCGGTTGCCATCCAGAAAAAATTGAGGTCGCTCACCCGGTCATTCGCACTACCTTCCTTGACCATGGTGATATCAAATTCGATCACAACGGATCCACCGATTTTCTGCTTAAACCAAACGGTGCATCCACCTGCGTCATCGATGTCGAGCTTTCCATCGATGATACGCGCCGTTCCTCCTGGCATTTGTTCGACAACCCATTGTGAGAGGTCATTTTCAAAATCATCGAGAAAGACCAACTCGCCCACCGATAAATGATCCAATGGACTGGCCATTACCATCGGCATCCCTGCGGTTGCAAGAATCAACACCATCAAAGGATTCAAGAGGACCTTCATCTGTTTCCCTAAAAATCATTACTCCCATCGGCATTGAAGCCATCTCCTTCATTCCTTCGAACGACTCAAGGAGAAGCAGAGATCTCGATGACATGCTGGATCGGCTGCACCGAATTGCAAACTGCTTTTTCCAATGGATCCCGAACTTTTTCGGTCAGAGCAAAAGTTGAGTCAACATCTGCTGCACCTTCCGGCCCATGAACTAGCATCTTGATCTGGCGAGTTTCGTATTCCTGCTTGCGCACCACCGCCTCGAACACCTTCTGGAATGCCCCAACCAGCGGATGATTGTCGAAGTCCTTTGCGAGATTGATTCCATCCACAAGCTGACGGGCGGTGTATTCCTTCGACTGATCTCCCCATGTTACCTTGTAGTTTTGAGCTTTCGGCTGCTGAATCCGCAGAATGAACCGATTGAGTTCATCGTCGAACGGAACTTGCGCAAGCCCCGCACGAATTGAATCGTCACGATCCAACGCGCCCGGGCCGGGACTGAACGGAATTCGCCCGCTGCGCAGAGTGATTTTACCCTTTTCCGCTTCCAAGACCAAATGCCCCTGAGTCGTGCCAACACTTCCCGTGACCTCATCGTAAGTGATGGTTCCGAGATCGCCACTCACTCCCATGCCTTTGAGAAACCCATAGGCCATGATGAGCTGCCCAGCCAATCCTGGGTGGACGCCATCTTTGCCCGCGATCTTAAAATCCGCGCCATACTGTCGCTTTGCTGCAAGATCTGCAGTGAGCATCGGCTGAAAGATGTCCGCGAAGGCCACTTTTTTGGTGTTCGCAATTTCCACATTGATATTGCGAAACCGTGACAACGCGAGATTCAGATCCTTCTGCGTCCCCTCTGCAGTCTTCACCCATCCTGGCACGCAGTCGATGATCCCAGGCGAACCCAGAACGACACGGCAATCGATCGACTGAAAAGCATCAATGATGGCAGTCTGATTTTTGCGATATTCCGCAGCAATCGAATCTTGGTATGGCACATCACGGGTGTCCGGTTAAATTCAATTTGAGTTTTTAGAAATCGTTTCAAATGAGCGGATTAGGCACAGAAAGGCATGTGACGGATTTGAACTCTGCGGCGGCATTTTCCAGAATTTCTGGCCATGAACTCCGGCCGCTTCATTCTCTCCCAGGTTCTCGACCTGGTCCACCGCCAGACGCTCGACCGCATCGTAAAGCGGTACGAGCCGAAAATCTCTGTCCGCCATTTCGGATTCCGACAGCAACTCACCTGCATGGTTTTCGCGCAGATGACTTCCAGAGATGGGTTGCGCGACATCGCGACCTGCCTCAACGCAAGGACCGAGACGCTCTATCATCTTGGATTCACCGAACCGGTTGCAAAATCCACACTCGCCGATGCCAACGAAACGAGAGACTGGCGGATCTGGGAGGACCTCGCCAAGAGTTTGATGAAGAAGGCCAGACCGCTCTATGCGGGCGAGGATCTTGGCTTGGATTTGGACAACACGATCTACGCGCTCGACTCCACGACCATCGACTTGTCGCTGACGCTTTTTCCATGGGCCGATTTCCGTCAAACCAA
>CAILVZ010000271.1 GCA_903837825.1 Akkermansiaceae bacterium
AAACTTTCCGACCTGAACACACGGCCGCACTGCAGTTTCTCAATGAAAACACTACGGAAGACCTCGCCTTCTTTGCTGTGGAAGTTGAACTATGGCGGATCGGTAACTCCTCGCTTGCCCCTAAATTCGAGGTAGTAGTGAAGCCGAACGAATGGGTGAAATCAGGGCGCGAGCAAGCACGGGCTGCTTCGGTCACCTCTCCCATTAAGCTGTTGCAGCTCAAATTCTGGATGGTACTCATTGAGAGATTGAAAACTGAAGCACCTATGATTCGGCCCCAGAGTCCCGGCCCCAAACATTGGTTAAACGTACCGATCGGAAGGGCAGGCTTCATCTTATCAGTCACCGCAAATACCCGTGCAGATAGGCTTGGTGTGGAGCTTTATTTTTCTGGTGCGGACGCCAAGCAAAACTTCGCCAGTCTTTTGTCGAAGAAACCCGAGATCGAGCAGGCTCTTTGCCTCGCGCTCGACTGGCAGGAGCTCCCTGACGCCAAAGCTTGCAGAGTTGCGAGCTGGTATCCTCATTCTTCACTGGATGATGAATCCCGCTGGAACGAATACATTGATTGGATCGTTCAGCAGCTCATTGCTATGGACCGCGTGTTTCGGCCGGTTGTAAAGTCGCTTCAGTAAATTGTGGCTCAAGCCCATCACTAGATTTAGGCTCAAACCCGCACCCAACTTGATGCAACGATATGATGTGACCACCAAAGGCATTCCCTGCAAGGGAAGTGGACGTTTAGGTAGAAACCGGCGCAAGGGATGTAATTATACTGGGGGCGAATGGGGAGTGATTTGGATTGAAAACAAGTCTGAATTACTTTGGTGAATTACTGCAGTAGTACCCTGGCTGTTAGGTTTTCACGCATGCTTGAAAGCTTTTGGTTTTACTCACATGATCGACCTCATCTGACTGACAAACTCACTGATGGTTTTTCGCGACTTCGGGATTTCGTGTCCAAAGCCTCTGGCGATCAGTCCGACCGTTGTGCCGACGGCTTTTTGGATCATCCGGCTTTCAAATTCAAAGGGGTCCTTGGCATTGGGATCATTACCGGCAGGTGTTAGGTCGAGCTGGGCAAGTAGGTCGCGCACAAATTCAGCAATTCTTGCGAGTTTGTCGAAGTTGATCCAATCAAGGTTGTCCTTGGGGTGGTGGTAGTACTTTCCGTGGCCACAACTGAGGAAAAGGAACGGCTGCCCAGCCTGCTCGAAAGCATGATGGTCCGACATATTGCCAACGTATCGATTGAGAGTCGGGAGGATGCGCAGGCCCTTGCGACCTTCAGCGATTTTTTCGATGACCTCGGGAAAAATCCCGTCGCTCTCCGCACCCATGAGAAAAACGATTTCCTTGAAGTGCCGAGTCATGAGCTCGATCCCTGGTATTTTCCCATTCAAGGCATTGAGTCCTCTGCTAATATCCAAGTCGTGTCCGATAAGATCGGTGACAATCACACCCGCGAATTGGATGTCGGCGCAGTAGTCTTCAAAAAACCGATTTGACCCCATGCATGGCCCGTGAAAATAAGGTGGCTCCTCGGCATCGAAGAAGGCGATGATTAGATCTCGCTGGAGTGGGGAACTGACAAAGGCCTCTGCGATTGCTAAATTGAGGGCGACGGAGGTGGCGTTGTCGTCTGCGCACGGTGCATCAATCACACTGTCGTAATGGGCCCCAATCAGAAGTGGAGGTAGCGTGCGGTCGCTCCCTGGGATCACTCCCACGAGGTTGCAGAAGTCGAGGCCCGTCTGTCTGGCAGAACTGGACCCGCAAAGCTCTACGGCAAGTTCCTCACGAAGGATTTCGTGATCTTCATTGCCGATGGTGGTTGCACTTGAGAATGCAAACCTCTGCTCCGTAGCGACTTGATTTTCACCATATGGGAGCAGGAAGCTGTCACCCGCAAATGGACGCAGCCCGATTTCTTTCATGCGGCTATGGAGAAACTCGATGGCGATCGCATGCCCGGGTTGGCCGACACGGCGGCCGTCTTTCATGGCTAACTTGGCGGTATAGTATTGCAGTTGTTGCTGTAATGGTTTGTTCATAGCTCTGGTGTCTGTGTGGGTGATTTGCTGGCTTAGGCGAGGCGGCGTTGAATCGATTTAACTGCTTGATGCAGTAATTCCTTGTATTGGGCCTCCGTGAGAGCAGGGTGAGAACCTTGAATTCTGAGGAAGATTTCGGAATTGAGCTTTAGCTCCGTCCATTGTTCTGCGACGAAATTTGGCTCGCGAGGGGCTTTATTTCTGTCCGTATCGTGCGCTCTCGTTTTGGCTACTTCGACGTTTTGCATGAGCAACTCGAGCAGGCTTTCGCCGGTTCGATTCATCATGATGGATTTGATTTGCTTGGATGAAAATCCCTCAAAAAGCAATTTTCGGATCAGTAGCGCCTGAAGATAGTGGGGGAACCGATAAATCGCAATCCGTCCGTCCAGTTCCGGAGCATGCAGGCAACCGAGTGTCTGGTAATGCCTGAGCGTCCTCGCGGTAAACTCGCCTTTGAGTCGGCCGTCGTTCCCTTCGGTAAGTGGCAGGAAGCGAAGTGCAGCCGCATTCACGAGTAGCACTAAGTCATCCAAGCGGTAGCTCGAATCTGCTCGCTCTAGCATCCGCAGTTCATCGAGTGCCTCCGCTGGGATTTGAATGGGTTGTTTGCTGGTCACGGGTTCTCTTTAGCGAGATAAACGAAACCATTGCAACATAATTCTTCCAAATATTGCAACAGTTGATATGTCAAGCCCGGTTTTGTGTGGTAAGGGCAGGCAGGGGGGGCTCCCGAGGGAGAGGGGCAAGGGAGCTCGACAAAGGCAAATGAGTCTAAGTGCTGCTCCGATCAGATTATCCCGCAACTAACCGAAAGTTAGGTTTCTCCTTGAGAAACCGCCAAAAAAGTGGTCGATAGGGGAAAGCAGGTACGGAAAATGAACAAAGATGAAGTTTTTTCAGATTTTTTGAGGGTATCCCCCTATTTGACCCACCCCCTGTGATAGAACTGAGCAAATTCTGACCTCTAACCTTTTTCAAATGGGCTTTTTCTACCGCAAATCCGTTAACCTTGGACCATTCAGAGTCAATCTCAGTAAATCGGGCGTGGGCTATTCTGTCGGGGGCAGGGGATTCCGCGTCGGCACGAGTGCCCGTGGTCGCCGCTACTCCGCCTTCAGCATCCCCGGCACTGGCGTGGGCTACCGAGGCAGCGGATGCCTGATCTTGCTTGCTGCCATTCCCGCCTCGCTTGCATTCACTCATTGGATCCTCAACTCTCTGTCATGAACCTCACCTGGAAACGCACCCTGCGCACGGCATCATCCGAGCGCTTTCTGGCCCTCCGCGATGGCAAGGATGTTGCCGCAGTGGATCTTCACTACCTTGCCAATGGAATGGTCGCTGGCACGGTGATCATCCTCAAAGGCTCTGGCCTCGACGAATCTAATATCGAGCCGCTGCTCTCCGCACTCGACGACGAGTTCCTGCCCGATGTAGACCTTGAGCGCGGCAACCTCACCTACACCGTCGTCCTCGGCGAAGTGCTGGGGAACTGGGAGGCGTGGCTGAAGCCTAACCCATGAAGGATTGAACACACCATCCACAAACCGCCGCAGAGCCCGCGTTTCCGCCGCGACCGCCCCACACTCGAGCGCCGCGCCGGGGCCTGGCTGCGGGATTTCAATATCGCTGCCTCACGCTCCGCATTCAGCATTTCCGAGCATTTGAAGCACTCGCAGGCAAGGATCACTGAACTTTCTCACAAATCCCTCACAACACGCCGCGAAGCTTCAATTTCATTGAACGCCTTACTCAGATCGAGTCTCATCCACCCATGAGCCTATTCGAGTCACCTTTCCTTGCTGTTCCGGCAAGTGATTGGCTCTGCTCAAATAACTTGGCCTTCGCGATCTTCGATGGCTTCCCGGTGTCTCCGGGGCATCTCCTCGTCACCACCCGCCGCATCGTCGAAACGTGGTTCGACGCGACCGACGAGGAGCAGGCCGCACTAATGGCTTTGGTGAAGGAGTCCAAGCGCCTGCTCGACATCCAACTTTCCCCGAAACCCGACGGCTACAATGTCGGCTTCAACTCCGGCGGCGCGGCCGGTCAGACGGTGCCGCATGTCCACATCCATGTGATTCCTCGATATCTGGGAGATATGCTGGATCCACGCGGCGGCGTGCGCCATGTCATCCCGGACAAGGGCAACTATCTGGTTAGCAAGCCGGCGAAATCCGCTAACAATCATTCCCTGACACTCGCTGCCGGCCAACCTTACTCGCCACTGTGGAAAAGCATCGGCCAGCGTGTTTCCTCCGCCGTCGAGGTGGATCTCCTCGCTTCTTTCATCCAGCCGTCCGGCCTCGATCTCATCCAACTATCGATTTTCTCCGCACTGCGGGCTGGCGCGAGAATCCGGATTCTTGTCGGCGATTATCTCTACATCACTTCAGCAGAAGCGCTGCGGCGGCTATTGGGTTGGATGGCGTTGGCCGATGAAATCCTGGAAAATAGCTCTCTCGAAGTCCGGCTGGCGGAAATTTCGAAACTCCCATCCAAACCGGATTCGTTCCACCCCAAAGCATGGCGCATTGTCGATTCCTCCGGCGGGCTGCTTGTCGTCGGCAGCAGCAATCTATCCAAAGCGGCGCTTGAAACCGGAGTTGAATGGAACCTGATTGGACATACCACTGGCTCCGAGCCCATCGACCTGGCGCTGGCCCACGCTTTCACCGATCTCTGGCAGCAAGCCACTCCACTCGATGACGCGCTCGTTTCCAGTTATGCCCTGCATGCCAAGGACGCACATCGGAAGTTTATCCCGCCGGAGTCCGTTGATCTTCCCACGATCCTCTACCTGCCTCGTCCTTGGCAGAGCGGGGCCTTGGAATCACTCGATAGAATCCGGGCGGACGCATACCGCCGCGCCCTCGTTGCCGTCGCCACCGGCCTCGGGAAAACCTGGCTCGCGGCGTTCGATGTGCTGGCAGCCGGCAAATTGCTCAATCGGCAACCTCGCGTTCTGATCGTTGCCCACCGCGCCGAAATCCTGGTCCAAGCTGAAGCCACCGTCCGCATTGCCATGCAGTCGGAATGGGAAGACACCCGCGTCACTTGGTATCTCGGCGCGAACAGCGACATGAGCGGTGACCTCGTCGTCGCGTCCGTCCAAAAGCTCACCCGACCCGAAGGCCTCGCCGAACTGGATCGCCAGCACTTCGACTACGTCGTCATTGACGAGGTTCACCACGCCCAAGCACCCAGCTACCGGAGGGTCATGGCCCGGATGAATGCCACTTTCACCCTCGGGCTCACCGCCACTCCTGAACGCACCGATGGCGTGGACGTGGCATCGCTCTTCGATGACGTGCTGGCGTGGCAGGCCACCGTCGGCGACGGGATCGCAGAAGGCTCGCTGGTTCCTTTCCACTACCTCGGTCTCAAGGACGATGTGGACTTCGAGCAAATCCCGTGGCGCAACGGCCGCTTCGATCCCGCCGCGCTGGAGGAGAAACTCGAAAACAGCGAGCGGATGGAACGCCTGTGGACCGCATGGCAGGCCGATCCCGATGCCCGCACGCTCGTCTTCTGCTGCTCCCGCCGTCACGCGCTTTACACCCGCGACTGGCTCCGTCGACGCAATGTCCGTGCCGCAGCGGTATTCTCCGGCTCCGGCGGCGATCCGCGCAGCGACAGCCTCACCGATTTCATCGCTAGCAAACTCCAGGTCCTTTGTGTGGTCGATCTTTTCAACGAGGGCCTCGACGTGCCTGATGTGGACCGCGTGGTCATGCTGCGCCCTACCGAATCAAAGGTCATCTTCCTCCAACAACTCGGCCGGGGCCTTCGCGCTGCGGACAACAAGCTGCGGCTGAAAGTCATCGATTTCGTCGGCAATCACCGGGTCTTCGCCAGCCGCCTCACCCACCTGCTCTCACTCGATAACCATTCCGCGACTTGGACGGACCTGAAGAAATTCCTCAAAGGCGGAACCCCGGATCTGCCCGAAGGCTGCCTGCTCGACCTCGAAGTCGAAGCCAAGGAACTGATGCTGCGCCTCGTGCCCAACACCGGTTCGGCCGTCATTGAAGCCTACCGCAGCATGCGCGACGAACTCGGCCGCCGGCCCTCGCCCAGCGAGTTGTTCCACTACGGCTACCTACCCCGCACCCTTGCCGCCCGCTTCAGCTCATGGTTCGGCTTCATTTCAGAACAAGACGATCTCACCACCGACGAGCGGCTGGTGTTCGCCTCCTTCGAATCATGGCTCGCCATGCTGGAGGCGACCAACCTCAACAAATCCTACAAGATGGTCGTCCTGCGCGTGCTACTGGATCGCGATGCACTGTGGGACGGTATGGAAACCGAAAAACTCGCAGCCGCCTGCCGCGAGTTCATTCTTTCTCATCCGTCGCTCCGTCACGATCTGCCACCCACCCAGCAGTTTCCCAATCCCGCCCAGACACCGATCCAAGCATGGGCCGCCTGGTGGCTGGAATGGCCGCTGTCCCGCTGGATGGATGTGCAGGCCGGGCGGCAATGGTTTAAGCACGAGGGCGACCGTTTCCTCGCCGCCTTCCCGTGCCCGGAAAACCTCCGGCCCGACTTCGAATCCATGACCGCCGAGCTGGTGGACTACCGTCTCGCCCACTATGCGAAAACCCGTATCGAGAAAGCCGCCGAACTCACTGCGGGCCGCTTCGTCGCCAAGGTCAGCCATTCCGGCGGCAAACCCATCCTGCGGCTGCCCACCGTCGAGGAACTGCCCGGCCGCCCCATCGGCCCGACGACCGCCACCCTTCCCGATGGCAGCCAGTGGGTGTTCAAATTCGTCAAGATCGCCTGCAACGTCGCCTCACCGCTTGGCAGCGAGGAAAACCAGATACTCCCGCTCCTCCGCGGCTGGTTCGGCGAAAACGCTGGGGCTCCCGGCACCAACTGCCAAGTCGCCTTCACCAAGTCCGAAACCGGCTGGGCCGTCGAACCGGTCGCCGTCGCCACCCCCTTGCGAGTCATGGACGCCAGCCCAGACGCCGAAAAAATCGAGGAGCGCGAAAAAAGCGACCTCCCCGGCTTCGTAGAGGCACCCGCCACCAAGGAAAAGTTCACCCGACTAGTCCCCGTTTACAGCCTCGAAGCCGCTGCCGGCCTCTGGGGGCCAGAAACAACACCCGAGGCAATCGGCTGGGCCGAGGCCGCCGGGACCGCCATCAAACCCGGTATGTTCATCGCCCGCGTCTGCGGCCACTCTATGGAACCGAAGATCAAGGACGGCTCCTGGAACCTCTTCCGCATCTGCCCGGCGGGCGACCGGAAAAACCGCATC
>CAILVZ010000272.1 GCA_903837825.1 Akkermansiaceae bacterium
CCTCAGATGGTGTTATGAACATTGCGGCGAAAATGTTGCGCCTTTAAGCTGGCTCCCGCGATCGCCATTTCCAACCACAGATTCTCTTTCCATCAACACTTACTCAATCAACCACCATGGACAACCCCACATCAACCCATCCCACCAGCGCAGGACAGTGCCCATTTTCAGGCGGCAGCACCTCGAAATCTGGCAGTAGAGGCACGCGAAACCATGATTGGTGGCCCAACCAACTTCAACTTAACATCCTCCGCCAGCACTCGTCGCTTTCCGACCCGATGGGCGAGGACTTCAATTACGCCGAAGCATTCAAGTCGCTCGATCTGGCTGCCGTGAAGCAGGACATCTTTGAGCTAATGACCACCTCGCAAGACTGGTGGCCGGCTGACTACGGGCATTATGGCCCATTTTTTATCCGGATGGCATGGCATAGCGCGGGCACCTACCGCACGGCAGATGGCCGAGGCGGAGCAGGGGCTGGAACCCAGCGCTTCGCTCCTCTGAACAGCTGGCCCGACAACGCCAGTCTCGATAAGGCCCGCATGTTGCTCTGGCCGATCAAGCAGAAATATGGGCGAAAGCTGTCATGGGCCGACCTGATGATCCTCGCAGGCAACTGCGCGCTCGAGTCAATGGGCTTCAAGACCTTCGGATTCGGCGGTGGTCGCGCGGATGTGTGGGAGCCCGAAGAAGACATCTATTGGGGGTCTGAGGGCGTTTGGCTTGCCGACAAGCGCTACTCCGGCGATCGCGTGTTGGAGAACCCTCTCGCGGCGGTTCAAATGGGCCTCATCTACGTGAACCCTGAGGGCCCAAACGGTAATCCTGACCCGATTGCATCGGCGCGCGATATTCGTGACACCTTCGGCCGCATGGCGATGAATGACGAGGAGACCGTTGCGCTCATCGCGGGCGGACACACGTTCGGTAAAGCGCACGGCGCGGCAGATCCTAGCAAATACGTGGGACCCGAGCCCGCAGCTGCCAGTATCGCGGAGCAAGGCCTCGGATGGAAAAATAGCTTTGGCACGGGAAATGCCGGATGCACGATCACCAGTGGCCTTGAAGGTGCATGGAGCAACAGCCCCACCCAGTGGAGCAACAGCTATTTCGAGAATCTTTTCGGCTACGACTGGGAACTTACGAAGAGTCCAGCAGGCGCTAACCAGTGGAAGCCAAAGGGCGACGCGGGTGCGGGCACCGTGCCTGATGCCCACGACCCATCCAAGCGTCACGCGCCCATGATGTTCACCTCGGACATGGCGTTGAAAATGGACCCGATCTATGGGCCGATATCAAAACGGTTCTACGAGAACCCCGCCGAGTTTGCCGATGCCTTTTCGCGGGCATGGTTCAAGCTGACTCACCGCGATATGGGGCCAAGGGTCCGCTATCTTGGCCCTGAGGTCCCTACCGAGGAGTTGATCTGGCAAGACCCAATCCCTCCAGTCATGCATCCACTCATCGACGATCAAGACGTGGCCGCCCTGAAGGCAGCAATCCTCGCTTCAGGGCTTCCTGTCTCCGAGCTCGTTTCCACCGCATGGGCCGCCGCGTCGACCTTCCGAGGGTCAGACAAACGGGGTGGGGCCAATGGCGGACGCCTTCGCTTAGCTCCTCAAAAATTCTGGCAGGTGAATCACCCCACCTCACTCTCAAAGTCCCTCCAGGCACTTGAGGCGATTCAGGCCGAATTCAATCGCACCGCTCAGGGCGGCAAGCAGGTTTCGATCTCCGACTTGATCGTGCTCGGCGGATGCGTTGGGGTCGAGAAAGCCGCACAAAATGCAGGCCACTCGGTGACCGTGCCATTCACGCCAGGGCGCACGGACGCCTCGCAGGAACAAACGGATGTGGCGTCATTCGCATTGCTGGAGCCTCTCGCTGATGGTTTCCGCAACTACATGAAAACGCATTACACGACCACCGAAGAGGAAATGCTTGTGGACAAGGCTCAGCTGCTCACGCTTACGCCGCCTGAGATGACGGTGCTCATCGGCGGCATGCGGGTATTGCACACGAACTTTGATCGATCAACGACTGGGGTTTTCACCAAGTGCCCTGAATCACTAACCAATGACTTCTTCGTCAATCTTCTCGACATGGGAACGACCTGGAAAGCGACCACCCCTCACGAAGATCGGTTCGAAGGCAGTGACCGTGTCACCGGTGAGCTCAAGTGGATCGCATCACGCGTGGATCTCATCTTCGGATCGAACTCCGAGTTGCGTGCTCTGGCAGAGGTTTATGGATGCAGCGATTCGCAGGAAAAGTTCCTGAAAGATTTCGTTGCCGCATGGACCAAGGTGATGAACCTGGATCGTTTCGACTTGGCCTGAGGTCATGACGACTGACACTCCATAGCAGCACGATTGGTGGGATCTCCTCCATTCCACCGATCGCGCGGTTTTCCGGTGCTCTGGCAGTTAACCCAAATGGGTAAAAGCTGATTCTCCTGCTTCCATGCTACGATCTTGGAGTTGGATGCAGCTTTCTATTTTACCCTACCTCCCATGGCTCGTTTTTATGATGGGCGTCTTCGTGCCGCTTGACAGCGCCTCGGCGTCGAAGTTTTGCGTTGCCCCCAATGGCGACGATGCCAATCCAGGGACGCGCGACCGCCCGTTTGCCTCGGTCCAACGGGCTCAAAGGGCCGTAGAACCAGGGGATTCGGTCTACATCCGGGGGGGGGTCTATCGCCTGAAGGAGTCGGACATCTCACAGCGCGATCGCATGCGCGCATCGATTTTTACTCTCGATAGGAGCGGTACCGAGAGTAAACCGATTTCCTACATCGCGATGCCCGGGGAGCGCCCGATTTTCGAGTGTTCGGATGTCAAGCCCGTCGGCCTGCGGGTCAATGCGTTCCTCATTCAAGCATCATGGATTAATCTCAAAGGCCTTGAGGTCACAGGAGTTCAAGTCACTGCTACTGGGCACACGCAGTCGATTTGTTTTGAAAATCTCGGAAGCCATAATGTTTACGACCAACTAAGCATGCACGATGGTCAGGCCATTGGGCTATACATCACTCGTGGATCTAACAATCTTGTGGTGAATTGCGATGCTTACCGAAACTACGATTTTACCTCGGAAGGGGGTCGCGGCGGAAATACCGATGGCTTCGGTTGCCATTCGCCAAAGGACGGAGCAGGGAATGTATTTAAGGGGTGCCGGGCGTGGTTCAACAGCGATGACGGCTTTGACTGCATTCGAGCGAGTGATCAGGTTCAATTCGATAACTGTTGGGCGTTCTACAATGGCTACTCAGATAAGTTCAGACCACTCGGCGATGGCAACGGCTTCAAGGCCGGTGGATATGGGATCCAACCCGACGCACAGTTCCCCAATCCCGTGCCTCGGCATCGGGTGCTTCATTGTCTTTCTGTTAGGAACCGAAGCGCCGGTTTCTACGCAAACCACCACCCAGGGGGCATCGATTGGATTGGCAATTCAGCTTTTAAAAATAGCGTGAACTTCAATTTCCTTGGGCGGAGCAGCGATGCGCGATCCGACACCCCGGGGAGCGATCATCACTTGATGGATAACATCGCATACGGCAGCAAAAACGAGCTTGCCAACATCAACTTGGCCGACTGCGAACACTCGGGAAACTGGTTCGACCAAACGAGAAAGTTCACGGACACGGACTTTATCACTCTTGATGAGTCCAGTCTTACCGCGCCACGCAAAGCGAACGGTGACCTACCGGATGTCGGCTTCATGAAGCTCAAACGACCCTGAGGAGATAGGGGGAGCGGGATACGACCCCTCTGACGAAAAATGGGATCTGTAGGCCATGCCAGCAGAGGGCGATTTTTCACGCTCGAAAAATTTTTAGGGTGTGCCAGAGTCGCGGGTGGATTTGTTTACCAAGCCAAAGACCCCAGAGGAAAAAGCTTTGTCCGTGACGCAGTTGATGCGACGGATGAAGAACCTGTTAGAGATTCAGATTGGCGAAGTTTGGGTCGAGGGTGAGGTGTCAAATCTAAAGAAGCAGGGCAGCGGTCATTGGTATTTTTCATTGAAGGACGAGGGCGCGCAGGTTTCGTGTGCCATGTTTGGAGCACGCAAGCGGTTGGGGGCCGACGCGCTGGAGGATGGAGCGAAGGTGCGGGTCTTTGGTGAGGCGAGTGTTTACGAGACCCGCGGGCAGTTGCAAATGGTCGTGCAGAAAGCCGAGCGAGCGGGCGCTGGAGACTTGCAGGCGCGATTTGAGGCCTTGAAGCGCAAGTTGCATGCGGAGGGCTTGTTTGATGCGGAGCGCAAGCAGGCGATCCCTGCGTTTCCGCAAATAGTGGGGATCGTGAGTTCCGGCACGGGTGCTGCATTACAGGACATTCTCAATGTCCTCAGAAGGCGCGCTCCGTGGATTCAGCCGGTACTGTTTCCGGTTCGAGTCCAAGGGAGGGGAGCTGAATTGGAGATCGCCAAGGCCATCGAAAAATTTGGCCGACCTGAGGCATATGGTTATCCGAAGTGCGATGTCCTCATAGTAGGGCGTGGGGGTGGGTCGATTGAGGACTTATGGAATTTCAATGAGGAGGTGGTTGCAAGAGCGATTGCTTCGTGTCCGGTGCCCATCATTTCCGCGGTTGGGCATGAAATCGATTTCACTATCGCCGATTTTGTGGCGGATTTGCGGGCACCCACCCCGAGTGCGGCGGCTGAACTGGCGGTTCCAGATGGAAACGAGTTGCGTGTAAGGCTGCAGCAGATTCGCCGCCGAATGGGGCGAGTCACCCAGGAGCGACTGATGCGGTCCAATCTTGCGTTAGAGGCACTGAAGCGTGGAGTGCTCAGGCGCGATGGCGAGCGGGTTTTGCGCGAGTCCGTCATGAGAGTGGATGCGATGCGTGGTCAGTTGGCTCAGGCGATGCGGGCATCGCTGGAGGGTGTTGCGGTGAGTGTTCAGGATGCGAGGGGGCGGCATCGTGCGTGCCATCCTGCGGCGGTGTTAGAGCGCCGCGTGGATCGTGTGGCCACATTGCGGCAGCGCTTGGAGCGTGGCGCCAAGGGGGTGATCGATCAGCGAGCCGATACGATCGTTCGACTGCGAGGGCTGGTCCGCGCGCTTGGGCCGGAGTCTGCATTTCAGCGTGGATTTTCCATCACGCTTGGAGCCGACGGCAAGGTCATCACCTCAGCCGCCTCGCTCAAGCCGGGCGATGAGCTTCGTACCAAGTTTGGCGATGGCGAAACCCTTAGTACCGTGAAAGAGTCCAAGTGATGATTGAGCTCGATGTGTTAGAGGCGCATGCCGACCGGGCGTATGCGATTTTGGCGGGTTTGGTGACACCACGTCCGATCGCATGGGTGACCACCCTCAATGAGGATGGGAGCATCAATGCCGCGCCATTTTCATTTTTTAATCTGTTCGGTGATGATCCGCCGCTGGTGATCTTTGCTCCAGGCGATCGTGATGATGGATCGCCAAAGGACACGGCGCGCAACTGCGAGCGCGGGGGAGAATTTGTCGTCAATCTAGTGGATGAGGCGATGGCGGAGGTGATGGTTCGGACTTCAGCGTCAGTGGCTTATGGGGTGAGTGAGATTCTCCGAGAAAATCTCGCGACAGTCCCATCATCGGTGGTCACACCTCCCCGGATCGCTGGGGCACCCGTGGCACTTGAATGCAAAGTCCACTCAATCCAATACGTCGGAAATAATCGCTTGGTGTTAGGAATTGTTCACCGCGTGCAGGTCCGCGAGGAGTTTTTCGATCCGGAGACCTTGCGGGTGCGTGGCGAAAAATTTCACCCGATCGGTCGGATGTCCGTGCCGAATTGGTACTGCAAGACTCGCGATCTATTTGAGATCCTACGGCCTGACTGAGGTCCGCAAGTGGTCAATCGCCTCGCGAAGGTCGTCCGCCGTCACGGTGTCGGTCACCTTTGCACTACCGAGAGTATCGAGGACGACAAAGCGAATGGCTCCAGCGGAGAATTTTTTGTCTCTGGCGAGTTTCTCCATCACTGAGTCGGTGGTGATGGTATCCTCCAAGACGAGGGGCAAGCGGTAGTGATCTAATAGATTGATGATCTTGCTGCTTTCGGAAGTCGAGAGTCCAGCGTAACGTTCAGAGATAAACAAGGCAGCGCGAATGCCGAGGGAAATGGCTTCGCCGTGCAGCATCTCGCCATAGGGAAGTGACGCCTCGATGCCGTGGCCGATCGTGTGACCGAAGTTGAGCAGCGCCCGGATGCCCATCGTTTCATGTTCGTCAGCCTCGACGATGCGGGCCTTGATCGCGATGTTGCGGGCAATCAGGGCCGCGGGCACGTCGCGACCGTTGGGATCGAGGTTTGCGAGTTCATCGAGCATCGCCGCATCGCGAATGGCTGCGTGTTTGATCGCCTCAGCGAAGCCCTCGCGGAATTCTCGGTCGGGCAATGTCTGGAGTGTGTCTGGATCGATGAACACCGCGCGCGGCTGATGGAATACGCCTAACAGGTTTTTTCCTTCGCCCACATTCACTCCGGTTTTTCCGCCGACGGAAGAATCCACCTGAGCCACGATCGTGGTAGGGATCTGCACAAATGGGATGCCACGATAGAAAATCGATGCTACAAAGCCTGCAAGATCACCGACCACACCACCACCCAAAGCAATGACGAACGACTTACGGTCATGGCCTGCGCGGATCATTTCGCGGCAGAGTGTCTCCGCTTGTGTCATCGACTTGGATGCCTCGCCTGCAGCCACTGTGTGCAAGGTTGGGTGAAACCCGCTGGATTGAAGTGAGCCCATCAAGGTGCCAGCGTGAAGGCGCGCGACCGTTTCGTCGCTGATGATCGCCACGCGTTGACCGCCGATTCCGAGCTGCATCAGCGTCTCGCCGGTTTGGGCGAGAAGACCGGTTTGGACGAGGACGGTGTAGGCGCGTTCGCCGAGATCGACATGGACAGATGGCATGGCATGAGCATGAAACAACGTTTGCACATGTCCAGACCATCTCGCACTTGCCCGCTAGATGTCTTTCGTGCTTGGCAGTGCACCAATGCTGGAGGATCATCGCGTGGGATGGCTAAGGTGATTCAGGAAATGGAGGGCTTGCATGTGATGGTGGACGACATCATTTACATGCCGAGCCTTGATGCTCCCGTGGACAAACCGCATCCATTTGTGTATTTTATTTCAATCCACAATGAGTCCCCGGTGCCGGTGACCATCCGTGGCCGCAAGTGGGTGGTTAGAGATTCGGAGGGGGAGACGACCGTCGTCGAGGGGGAGGGAGTTGTCGGCCAGACCCCCACAATCGCACCCGGCGAACACTTTTCCTACAATAGCTACCATGTCGTCGCTGGCGGCGGGGCTGAGGTGTCCGGGGCATTCTTTGGAGAGACCGCCGTGGGGGATTGGATTTTTGCGAGAATTCCGGATTTTCGTCTAGAACTACCTAAATAACAGCGATTTATCAATTTATTGTAATCGCTACCCTAAGATGACATGATCCATGTGGACGTCATGAGGGTCCGGGTGGGTGGTGGTGACCCATTGTGGTGCAAAGCAGGCACCGACTTTGGGCGCATTTGGGCGGGCGTTTGCCAGCAAACGATCATAAAACCCGCGGCCCCGTCCGAGACGCCCCCCCCTGGGATCAAAGGCGAGGCCGGGACAAATGAACGCGTCGATTTCAGAGACTGCGATTTCGGGTAGGGTTGAGTCGGGTTCGAGGATCTTGAATGCGCCGAGGCTCAATCCTTCAGGGGGATGCGCCACATGGTGCAGGGCGAGTGCAGCGCCACAGACGCGTGGGAACACCCAGCGGAGGTCGCTGCGTTGTGCGATCGTTTCCGAGAAATCCACCTCACCGGGCAGCGGTGAATAAATCGCGATGGTTCGGAGATCTGGCCGATCGGCGAGCCATTGCATGAGGGCTTCATTTGCCTTGGCGGACGATGCTGGTGTCAGGATCGCCTGCCGCATGGCATTGCGGAGCTGGGGCTTTGTGAGAGAAGAATCGGGAATTGTCACTTGCTATGTCTTGGACTTTTCCCATCTTTAGCGCCGATGACTGGATGTTGGCAAGCTGTCGCCGCTTTTTGTGCTTTGGTTTCGGTGGCTTATGCCCTCGACCCCGACGATCGCTTGCGCTGGGACGCACCGAAGATTGTCGCGAGCGTTTTTTCAGAGAGCCTCGGTATGATGGGTTCAGAACGCGACGATTACGCAACAAATCTCGCTGACTACGCGACGAATCTTGTGATAAGTGCCAAGGGCGACGCGGCATCGTTAGCCTTCGCGCATCGGGCAGTGGCGTTAGCTCTGCAGCTTTCTCCCAAAAATAAGCGGGCCACGGCGCTGAATTTACAGCTTTCCAAGGGGATTCTGCCAAAGCCAGTTGAGGTTGGGTATCACGTAACCGCGCTCGCAAGGGTTCTCGTCACTCGCGGCAAATTGTTGGTCAAACAGGGAGGGGAGGAAAACGAGCAACTTGCCCGCTATTTTGTTCAACTTGGGGTAGAGATCGATCCAACGAACTCCGAGTTGGCACGTGCGGCCGAGGGCTTGTTTCCAGAAAAGCCGCAGCCGATTGGGAGCGAATCGCCCAAGGTACCTCAAAAAAACCATGATTGCTCAACCCATCGATGGCAGCAGAAATTGAGCGTAAGTTCCTCGTAAGGGGGAACTCATGGATGGAAGGTGCCTCGGGCGTGAGCATTGCGCAGGGGTATCTTTCCCAAGACCCCAGCCGGACGGTTCGGGTTCGGATCTCAGGTGAGACAGGGTGGTTGACCATCAAGGGGCTGAACGAGGGAATCTCGCGTCAGGAGTTTGAATATCCGATCCCGCTGGCGGACGCCAAGGCCCTACTTGGGCTTTGTTTGCCCTCGGTGATTGATAAGACGCGTTACCGGATCCCCTTCGGTGGACACGATTGGGAAGTCGACGTTTTTCACGGCGAAAATGAGGGATTGGTGCTCGCGGAGGTCGAGCTCGCGGACGAATCGATCGAACCACCGCTTCCAGCGTGGGCTGGCCGTGAGGTTTCTGAAGATCCCCGCTATTTCAATTCCTGCCTCGCTTCGTTTCCTTACGGAAAATGGGCGGATTCGTGATCGATTTAAGAATCTTGAGGATTCTACAATCTCCCGCTTGCCACCGGGCGTCATCCACTTACCCTTGCTGGAGCAACTCACATGAAAATCTGGCTCGACGGTAAATTAGTTGATGAGTCCGAAGCGAAGGTGTCGGTCTTTGACCACGGACTTCTCTACGGAGATGGTGTTTTTGAGGGGATTCGTTTTTACAATGGACGGATCTTCCGTCTGGAGGAACACATCCGACGGCTTTTTGATTCGGCCCGCGCGATCATTCTCGATTTGCCGTGGACTCAAGAGGAGGTTTGCAAATTCACCTGCGAAACGGTTGCTGCGAACGGTCTCACCGATGGATACATCCGACTGGTGATCACGCGTGGCGCGGGTGAGCTTGGGCTCAACCCTTACCTTTGTCCGACGCCATCGATGTTCATCATCGCCTCCACCATCAAGCTTTACCCAGATGAGACCTATCAGAACGGCCTCTCCATCATCACGTGTGCGACTCGTCGCCCAGCTCCGGGAGCCTTGATGCCGCAGGTCAAGTCGCTCAACTACCTCAACAACATCATGGCCAAGGTCGAAGCGATCCAAGCCAACGCGCTTGAGGCCGTGATGCTCAACGAGCAAGGCTATGTGGCCGAGTGCACCGGAGATAATTTGTTCCTGATCAAAAATGGAGTGCTGCTCACTCCGTTGATTTGTGATGGCGCACTGGATGGCATCACGCGAGCGGTGATCATTGAAATCGCCGCGAAGCTGGGGGTTCCCTTTAAGGAATGTTCACTCACGCGTTACGACATTTTTACGGCGGATGAATGTTTCCTAACAGGAACTGCGGCAGAGGTCATTCCGGTTGTTGCGCTGGATCGTCGGATCATCGGCACCGGTAAGCCTGGTCCGTTCACGGGTCGGTTCCTTGCAGCCTTCCACGAATTGGCAATGAATACGGGCACACCATTTGCTTAAGTTGACCATCGGACTGATTCAAAATGAAATGTGACTTCTGCGATACCAAGGCAACCGTCTTCCTCACGCAACTCGTCGAGGGGGAGATGAAGAAGGTTTGTCTTTGCAACGCTTGCGCCAAGGAGCGCGGAGTCACCGACCCGACGGGTTTTGCATTGGCGGATCTTCTTCTAGGTGGTTTGCCGGGCGGTCCTGGGCTTGCGATCGGCAACCCGATGACGGTTCCGAGTAGCGGCAAAAAATGCGCAAGCTGCGGGTTCACCATGGACGACTTGAAAAAAGTGCGGCGATTCGGGTGCAGTGAATGCTATGCGACCTTCAGCGATGAGGTCGGCCAAATGCTGCGAGGGATGCACAAGGGTGCCGCGCACATCGGCAAGGTGCCCGCAGGCCTCATGGCCAACCAATTCCGCACCCAACGGCTCGAAGAACTTCGCTCGCGCCTTGATCAAGCGATCGCTGCGGAAAGCTACGAAGAGGCTGCTGGGATCCGCGATGAAATCCGCACCTTGGACGAGGTGAGTCATTGAATTTCCGAAACTTGATGTTAATGAAGAATTGCTCCCAAATTTCCAACGCTTGATACGATCATGATGCGCTTCGCCACCCTCATCAAACACCCCGCCGATTGGATGACAGGCGGGCAGGGGGATCATGGTGCCGTCCTGACCTCACGGATTCGCCTCGCCCGGAATCTCCGCCACCATCCATTTCCCGGTTGGGCAAAGCGTGAACAACGAGCCACTGCCCTCGGGGTGATGCGACCAGCAATCGAGGCACTGTCGGTGATGAAGGATGCATTTTCGCATGAGCTTGATGATTTGAGCTCGGTACAGAAGCAGGTATTGGTCGAGCGGCACTTGATTTCCCGTGAGCACGCTGCCCGGGGTCACGGATCCGCAGCGGTCATCGAGCGCCGGCAGAGTTTCAGCCTGATGATCAATGAGGAGGATCATCTGAGAATGCAGGCGATCCGTCCTGGATTACAGCTTTCCGCAGCATTCGACGCTTTGTCCGCGCTGGATTCTGAGTTGGAAAAATCGCTGGAATTCGCTTTTGACTCATCGCTTGGTTACTTGACCACTTGCCCAACCAACTTAGGCACCGGCCTGCGCGCCTCGGCGATGCTGCACCTGCCGGGATTGGTCTTGAGCGATCAGATCGGTCAGGTCCTCCAAGCCGTGAACAAGATCGGACTTGCCGTTCGCGGGCTTTATGGCGAAGGAACCGAATCCCTTGGCAATCTCTATCAGATTTCGAATCAATCGACCTTGGGTGAAAGCGAGGAAATGATCATCCGCCGCTTGGAGCGGGTGATTTCCCAAGTTTCAAACCACGAGCAAAATGCCCGAGAGAAGCTGCTCGAAGATGATCCTGCGATGGTCGCGGACAAAGTCGGTAGGGCCTACGGGGTTTTGCGCCACTCCCACATCATAGATTCCAAAGAAGCGCTCAACCACCTTTCGCTGCTCCGGCTCGGGGGCAACCTTGGCTTTTTCCCGCCTGAAACCTTGCTTTTGTGTGATGCGTTGCTGATGGACATCCAACCGGCACACCTACAACTCCATGCCGGCCGCAAACTTTCGCCCGAAGAACGCGACTGTAGCCGCGCGGAAATTTTACGCTCTCGTTTGCATTCTCTCGAATCCCCTGATACTGGTAATACATTGAAGGAGAATTCCGAACCATTTGATCATTCCAACCCAGAGGACACATGAATAACTTCACCCCACGCGCCCAACAAGTTCTCGCTCTCGCCCGCAAGGAGGCCGACCGCTTTAACCACTCATATGTCGGCACCGAGCACTTGCTACTCGGCTTGATCAAACTCGGTCAAGGGGTCGCAGTGAATGTCCTTGAGCGGATGGGCCTCGAGCTAGAGGCGGTTCGCATGGAGGTCGAGAAAGAGGTCGGCTCCGGACCACCCCAGAAGAGCACCGGCAACATTCCTTACACCCCACGGGTGAAAAAGGTTCTGGCTCTCGCCAACAAGGAGGCCAAAGCCCTAAATCATTCCTACGTGGGCACGGAGCACCTTCTGCTCGGACTCCTGCGGGAGGGCGAGGGGGTCGCGGCCAGAGTGCTGAAGCGCTTGGATGTTGATATCCAACGGACGCGTAACGAGATCCTCGCAGAAATTGATCCGAATTTTTCTCCCGAGGACCAGGATGACGCAGATGACGACGAAGAGGAAGAGCTCGAAGAGGGGCCTTTCGAAGAAGAGGCCACTCCGCAGGCAGCTGCCGCTGGACAAGAAGCAAAATCCAAGACCCCTGCGCTTAAAGCATTCGGTCGCGATTTGACCAAGGTTGCGCGTGAGGGCGGACTTGACCCTGTGATCGGTCGTGAAAGCGAGATCGAGCGGGTGATTCAAATCCTTTGCCGCCGCACCAAGAACAACCCGGTACTCATCGGTGAGGCTGGCGTGGGAAAGACCGCCATCGTCGAGGGCTTGGCCCAAGAGATCGCGTCTGGAAATGTCCCAGAAATCCTGCGGGAGAAAAAAGTGATCACCCTCGATCTCGCATTGATGGTGGCCGGTACCAAGTATCGCGGCCAGTTTGAAGAGCGCATCAAGGCGGTCATGGATGAGATCCGCAAGGTCAAGAATGTCATTCTTTTCATCGATGAGCTGCATACGATTGTGGGTGCTGGTTCCGCTGAGGGGGCAATGGACGCCTCTAACATCATCAAGCCCGCATTGAGCCGTTCGGAGCTTCAGTGCGTAGGTGCCACCACCCTCAACGAATACCGCAAGCACATCGA
Source organism: Akkermansiaceae bacterium (assembly GCA_903837825.1). Classification (GTDB taxonomy): domain Bacteria; phylum Verrucomicrobiota; class Verrucomicrobiia; order Verrucomicrobiales; family Akkermansiaceae; genus Luteolibacter. Next base: position 12,780 of record CAILVZ010000272.1, read on the forward strand.
GAAGGATTCGGCACTCGAGCGCCGTTTCCAACAGGTCAAGGTGGACGAGCCATCGGTGGATGATGCGATCAAGATCCTTCAAGGCCTTCAAGAGAAGTACGAATCGCATCACAAGGCGAAGTTCACCCATGAAGCTATCGTGGCAGCCGTGCAGTTGACCTCACGCTATCTAACCGCGCGGTTCCTGCCAGATAAAGCGATCGATGTTCTTGATGAGGCTGGTGCACGCGCGCGCATCGGGACGATGACGCGCCCAAGCTCAATCAAGGAGTTAGAAGCGGCGATATTGCAGATCAATCGTGACAAGGTTGCTGCAATTGCTGACCAAAATTTCGAGAAGGCTGCGTCACTCAGAGACGATGAGAAGCGAGCCAAGAGCGAGCTCGACGAAACCCTGAAGGCGTGGCGTTCATCGTCCGAGGAGACCATTGTGACTGTGACCGACGACGATATCATGTCCGTCGTTTCTAAGTGGACAGGGGTCCCTCTCCGCCGCATGGAAGAGAAGGAGACTGAAAAACTTCTCAAGATGGAGGATGATTTGAAAAGTCGTGTCATCGGCCAGAATGAAGCGGTGGTTGCCATTTCCAAGGCACTGCGCCGCTCGCGTGCGGACCTCAAGGA
>CAILVZ010000273.1 GCA_903837825.1 Akkermansiaceae bacterium
ACCAAGGAATCTGGCTTCTTTGAAGCAACCCAACATTGTAGTCTTCTGAAATTCCCTCTAGTGAAATCACTGCTGGAAGATCACGAATCGTCAAACTACTGATTTCTTCACCCCGCTTTGTAGGGCAAACGCAGGCGCGGATCATTGCGACAAGAACTTCGATAAGGCAATTCTCTCCCCCGAGATGTGCCCACCAATCCATTCCAATTCTAACCTGAGCATCCACTGGTATTCCACTAATTTGAACTTTGCAAATCCAACTCTCTACTGGCGGAGAAATCACTTTGCAATTTTTTCTGGCCGCGCATTTCTCAGCCAGTTTTCGAAGGATGTGCCAGTCTTTCTTATTCGACTTCTTTTCCGTCCCATAGAGAACCCCATAAGTAAACGATACGCGCTTAATAGAAGCTGCGTCCGCCCAAGCTTTGGCATTTTCTAGAATTGCATCAGCAAAATTCTCACTCATCTCATCATTCAGGCAACGGGGACCACTTTTAAGTGTCGCCACTTCGTATGAGTGCGCCCCGACCTTACGGCCGTCGAGCGCAGAGTTTGCGGTATGCATCTTACTCGCAACGCATTGCCACCCGTAAATTGGAAAAGGGTGGAGGGCATTCGCAGGAACGTTCGGAGGGTTCGCTTGAAGGGGGGTGGGCATTCGTGCGAACGGTTTCCTGCGTCCGGCGGAAAGTGGTGGAACGTTGCGGGGAACGGTCCGGGCGTTCGTGACCCGGCGCCGCCCCCCGCGGGTTCCGTGGATTGCAACTCAGGGAGTGGGTGGCGCGGGCTTGGTGGCCTTGCGGCGGCGGACGGTCTTGAGCGAGCGCAGCAGGGTGTCGAGTGCCGGGTTGATCTTGTTGAGCGCCTTGAGGAAGGTAACGCCGATGATGCTGTTGGTCATGACGTCGCTGGCGAGGGCCTTGAGGGTGTCGTCCAGCAGTTCCCGGGTGGCATCGTATTCGGTCATGATGGATTCGAGGGCGATGTAGTCCGCCATGTCCTGCGAGAGTTCCGTGACGGCGAGATCGGGCGGTAGGCTGGCGGCGTTCTGCTGGAGCCCGGCGACGGCCTCCTGGCAGAAGACTCGGGTGTTGTCCCCCATTTTCATGAGGGTCTGGCGTTGTTCCTGCGTCAGGCTGACGGCGCGGTCGCCCAGCGTGGTGCGGATGGTCTGCAAAGCCGTCTTGATGGTGGCGACTTCGGCGGAGGTGAATGCGATGCTTGCTAGATTTTGTGACATAACGCCTAGCTGATTGGAGAAATCCGCAGGCGGTGTCAAGCATCGGAGTGGTTAGACGGTCGCGCCACGGGCTACCGGCACGGGAGAATCCGACGGATTTCATTGATAGAGTTAGACTTGCAGCGGTGAAAAAAAAATTCCCAGTGGGGCCCGATTGGACCTACCCGATCTCTGCGCAAGTGACACTACCGTCACGCAGCCAGGAGTTTGTTCTTTCTCGCCAGATCCCACCGAGCCGTCCAGCCTACCAAGGCACGATTGAAAAAGCGACATCTCCTGCACCAGACTAAACCCACTCGACCGTCGCCGAAAATCCACTCCAGCTCTTTTCATGAACCTCTCTCAAATCGCCCAATTTGCGTTCTACGTGATCATCACGATTTTAGCGATCCTCTTCAGCGTCACCCAGTATCGCAGGGCCACCCCGGCGCAGAAGCCCAAGATCATCGGAGCCGCTTGCGGTGCGCTGGCGGTCGGAGTGTTGATTCTGGTCCTGTTGATTTTCCGCTGAATCTCTCAGCTTTTGCATGACAGCGGGAAATGCCTTCCATCATCGGCGAGACGCCGCGAAATTGATTTCAGCCTTCCCGCACGCCGCTGGATGGACTAGGAAGGTAGGCCATCAGCATGAAAAAGCTTCTCATCATCCTGGCGGCACTTTTTGCCCTTCCCTTGGCGGCAGAGGATGCCACCTCACCGAACCCATTCGACGAGCCCGAGGGAAAACCGGAGAGCGGCGCGGATTGGGTATCGAGGATCGATCTGGATACCCATCACAACGTCAACGACGCGGTCCAACAGATCATCGCCGGGCTTCCTCCCGAGGGACGAGGTTCCCTTGTTCTGGATCTCCCGGAGGAGGAACTCGCGAAAATGCCCATGAAGGAGAAATTGCGCCTCCACAACACGCCGTTGCGCATCGTGTTGCTGTATCTCGGGCAAAAGTCGCCGGTGGGATACCGGTTCCGGAACAACGCATGGCACATCAGCAAGGAGCGCGCGGATGATCTCATCGCGGTGAGCTACAGGGTATCCCCTGCGCTCCTGGAGCGAATCGGGATCGAAATGGGGCCCGGTCAGACCTTCACGACGAAGAAGGGGCAGCGGATGTGGCCACCAGAAAGCCAATGGAACGCCGCTTTCACTCCTATCGATCCGGAGGCCGAAAAGAAACAGGATACGGGCAAGCCATCGAACGCCGGAGAGATGGGGGTTCTCCGGTTGTTTGCGGCGCGGAGTTTTCATGAGGAATTCAGCGCGGTCTTGCTGCTCAAGGAGCGGGGCTACGAGAATCTAACGTTGGATCGCTGACCCGTCGCGCTTTCCGATGGAAACGAGAACTGCTATCATCGGCTTGGGCAATTCACGGCTGGGAGCCAGCAATGACAATCCCAGTTCAATGGTCATTTTCCTTTCAATTGCTGGACGGTTCCAACGCTAATTTCGACCGGCAGAGGGTATGAGGACCAACCATGATCTCTTGGAGACGTTTGCCGCAAAGCACGTCCAGCGTTCCTTCAGGGATCGTTTTCTCCACGAAGCCATCAACAAGCGCAATAAGCTTCAGTCGCGAATCTGCCACACCATCAATGACGTCTTCGCTGATTCCTATCGAGACGGAGCATGTCCGTTTTCCCCTGACGAAATTTGTATTCCGATTGCCGGCACCGGCGTCGATTCGTTCAAAGAATACCGCTGGTCGGAGGTGCTGAAGGAGGCCACTCCCGGATTTGGACTTCTGGTCATCTCCGCCGATGGCAGTAAATTCTATGCCGAGACAGAGCACGACTACCGATGCCCCTCGATTTCCTACTCAAGCAGCAAGTGATTACTAACAAGAGCACCTCGTGGATGGCAACGGCGGGTATCAGCCACGACGAGGAAAATCCAAACACCACCTTATGAAAACCAAGACCGAGAACGAAGACCTGAGAGGCTGTCTTAAAAATATCTAGC
>CAILVZ010000274.1 GCA_903837825.1 Akkermansiaceae bacterium
CCGAGCGATTGGTGCCATAGTGGGCGAAGACAGGCAGAGTGAAGGGCTGCAACTGCTCGTGCTTGCTAACAATATCGTCCAGCCAGTCGTGCAGTTGCTTGAGACCATCCGATTGCTTTGGCAGGGCGGCGCGAGTATCTCTCGAATTGTCTCTCTTGTTAATCCGGTCCCAGCGAAACTCCCGCAATTCCCCGTTTCCGTGCTCGGCCGCTGCGGAAAACCGCACAAACGGGGCCTGTCTGTCTTCCCCTACAAGCCTGATGTCCGAGCGCTTCAGACCCGGCCCGGAAAGGTCCGGAAGATGCGATAGCACCGGCGCTAAACTCAGTGCAATGGCATCCAGCAAGGCGCTCTTGCCCGCGCCATTGCCGCCGATGAACACGTTCAACCGCTTATCGAGGACCAATTCCACGGATGGAAAGCAGCGGAAGTGTTGCAGTTTGAGAGTCCGTAAGATCATGGCGTGAGAATGGTGGTAATTTTCGGTTAAGACAACATCCGGGATGCAACTTCGGTACCTTTTGGAACCAGCTTTCCTGTAAACGCTGATGCGAGGATTGACTGTCTCAGGCGGTTGGCGCGGGTGATTTGGCGGTCGAGTTCGGCTTCGAGGTGGTCGATGGCGGTGGTGCGGGTTTCGACTTCGGCGACGATTTGGTGTTGTTCGGCGAGGGGAGGAAGTGGAAAGGTGAAACTTGCAAGTTGAGAGGTGAACATGTGCTGAATCAGGCTGCCTGTGTTCAGTTGATCCACGAAGCGCCTAAATTGCCAAGACTTCATCAAACAGAGGACGAATTGGGACGAAATAAGAATGGGCGTAAGACGCGCCAATCGCTGGTTTAACAAAGATCGTTCACCCTCGCCCGTGAGACAGACCCGCCCAAGAAACTCATCTTTGAGCGACTGCGCCGTTAGATTCATCACGATTTCATTTGGGCCGATAATCAAATCAGGATTTTCTCCTTCGCGGGCCGGTGGAAGACACCGGGTATTTTTTTCGTTCCAAATCACTTTGCCGCTGGGGTGCAAGTTTCCAGGACGTAGCAACCGGACCCCGTCGCTTTGGTATTCCGAGCTCTTGAATGGCCGCCCATTCTGAGAAAGTCCGACCTGATCCCAAGTCGCTAGCGCCCAACTATCAGGAAAAAATTGAGGATCGTTGCCAAGTGGAACTGTCGGCTCTTTGTATTTCTTCTTTCGAGTTGCTGCTAATTGCGATCTATCATGAATCGCACGCCGCTCTTCCAGGATCCGCTTGAGCAGTTCTTCGCCGGTTTCGGTGTCGGGGTGTTGATCGCGCCAGGCTAGGGTGAGTTGGCCAGTGACGGCGGCGGCGAGGACGGATTGACGGTAGCGTTGGAGTTGGGCTTTGGCGTGGCGCAAGGCGGCGACGCCGGCGTCGAGGCGGGAGAAGAGTTCCTCAATCCGCGCCACGATGCGGCGTTGTTCGGGGAGGGGAGCGATGGGAATCTTGACCGATTGGAACTTAGATTTATTGACGATCGCGATTGTTGTGGCGGACGATAAGTTTTCTAATTGGTGACGTGCCAATGACGATTGGAAAAAATAGAAGCCATACTTCGGTTCAACTCCGGCATGAAAGACAGCAGCA
>CAILVZ010000275.1 GCA_903837825.1 Akkermansiaceae bacterium
CCATTCCACCATACTCCAGTCGCTGCGCATCAAACTCGAGGCCTACAGGACCAACCTCTCCGCGGCAAACTGAATTCCGCCACAAGTTCGCATTTGTTAAAATATGTTAGATTTTTTCATGGCGGATTTGGCAGGAGATCCATTGACTAAATCTTTATTCTACTGCGCTCATCTATCCCTCAGTTTATCGAGACGGGCCCGGGAAATCGGATAAAGACGGATGGCGAGCAGTGAGACGAGGCACATGATAGCGCTGATGAGGAAGGTGACCAATCCCAGACCCCAAACGGCCTGTTGGGTCTGTGTGACTGCCTGACCATCGACAGGCACCTTGTAGCCGATTCCGCTTAGACACCAACCCGAGAGAATTAGGCTGAAGGAAATCGCCAGCCGCATGGTCAGACTGAATACGGATGAATAGCCGCCGTATTTTGCCTTTCCCGTTTGCAGACGACGCGTCTCGCTGACATCTGCCATCATCGCGGTTGAAACAGGCAGCATGATACCGCATCCGAACCAGTAGCAGGTGTGAAACAGTACGAAGAGAATCAAAGCAGATGGTACGTTGAACCCCCCGTAGGTGAAGGTGGCACCCGGCTTGATAAGGTCTGTTAGAAAAAGCGCTGCAAGCATCATATTACCTGCGATGCTGATGGCTCCGCCGATGATGACCACGCTCTTTTTGTCAAAATGCTGGGTCAGCCTCATCGAAATTAGCGCACCGAGAGCCATCCCCACCATGGTGCTGCCATGAGCGATGGATTTCTGCCACGAGGGGAACTTCATGAAGTCATCGTAAACAAACATCTGCAACGAGCCGACGAGCACCATTCCTGCGGTAAGGATAAAAATGAAGGCGAATACCCAGCGAGGATTTGGGTCATTGAGAATTTCCGTCATTTCAGACCAGAAATTCCTCATCCATCCCATTCGTGAGTTCCGAGGGGAATCGCGGGTATCTTCGCGCCAGCGGAACGTGAAGATCACCACGAGTACCGTGAAAACAGCGGTGGCGGTGGCGAAGGTCGCACCCATGTGCTGGTAGTTTGCCTCAATCGTGGTGGCCTGAAAGTTGCCTTTCCCGCCGAAGAAGAAAACCCATGCCATCGCCGGACCCACGAAATTGGCGACCATGTTGGCGATCTGGCGGATGCCTTGGAGACGTGATCTCCCATGATAGTCCTCGCACATTTCAAAGCCTAGAGCGAGGTAGGGGATGAAGAACATCGTCAGCCCGGCACGCAGCAGCAGATTCACCACAACGAGATAGCTGAAAACCCCCATTTGGCTACCGCGGCAAAACGCTGGAATCGTCCACATCAGGTAAAAACAAAGCGCCATCAGCAGGCCGCCGGCCAACATGTACGGGTGCCGACGCCCCCAAGAACTGCGGGTGTTGTCGCTGATCTGTCCCATAATGGGTTCGGTGACGGCCTCTACAAACACGGCCAGTGACATGATGAGCCCCGCCCACTTTGGATTGATGCCGTGCGCTTTCGTGTAAAACAGCATCGCGAATGCGAAGATGCCATTCATTACGAGCGAGTTCGCACACTCGCCCAGCGAGTAAACGCACATGGCTCCTGTCGAGCAGACTTTCTTAGCTGAGGTCATCGTTCCCTCGGGTCACCTTGAGCCGTTGGCGTGCATCGTGGATGGCTTCATTAAGCGAAATAGTATCCGTGATTTCCATCAGCACTATCGGGGGTTTATCACATCATATGAGGATGTTACAAGATCACTATTTCAGCGTAGAAATTTCGCTCTCTAACATCTTAGCAAACTACGGCGGTCTCCATACCGAGGAATTTTCCAATCACCTCGATTTGGTGAGCGAGGTGGCCGACGCCGACCGCACAATGGTGGGCGGGGCCATGCGAGTTCCAGTGGTTCATGAATTTGCGGGCGCCGATGGGAAAGCGATACCGGCTGTTGGTGTTGCCGATTTCCAGGATCGGGCCGGGAACGGATTCTCCCTCAGCAACAAGTAGCATGAGGCGGTGATCCGCAGTTTCAACCACGCTTAGAAGCGTCACTGGGCCGTGCTTCACCGACATTTCCACCGAGAGCCCCTTGCCCACCTTCCCGTGATAGACGCTGAGTGGGCGAACCTTGGTGCGGCCTTCCGCGATGGCGATGTGTCCCGGACCATCGTGTCCCATGAGCACGACGTCGTCATTCCAATCCACCGCGTAATACTCGGTGAACGAGCCGCCGACTCCGAGGATATCGAGGATTTTCATGGCTTGCACATTCTTGATTTCCAACTCGCCTGCCACCGGACAGCCGCGGGCGGTGAGCAGGGTGTTGCCGAGGATGATGGAGCTGAGCGTGTCTTCGTTTTCCGCGATTCCAGTGCCCATGTAGTAATAGGCCATCGACCCGAGCTTCTTCTCCGAGATGAGACGGTCCAGAGCCACGGATGTGCGGGCGGCGCGCGCAAGTTCTTCCTCGGAGCAATCGTCTTGGACATCGAAATCGTCGCGAAATAACCCCACGCGCGCGACGATTTCCGCATCACTGACCTCGTGGCGCAGGGCGCTAAGTTCGTCGACTTCGAGCATCTCGATGTGGGTGCCGAATGCGGCGCTTTGGAGCGTTAGATCAGAATAGATGTCCAGCATGCCGCCATAGTAGTGGCCCATCACGCCGAGGCGGTTGTGTGACATCACATGGGCGACACGGGCGGCATTGATCCACGCGTCCACCTCGCCCCAACACTCTGGATCGTCGTGCAACATGCCGGTGATTTGTTCGAAGGCGATGCCGGAGCGTTTGAAGACGTTAGCGATCTCCGGCACGGGACAGGCGGAACAATAAGCGAGCCATTCCCCAGTCATCGCGGTGCGATCCCCCAACCGATTGAATTTCGTGTAATCGATCGCCGCCTCGGGCGCGAGATTCAGAACAACGACCGGACACTTCGCCCGGCGCACAACCGGCAAGACGGTGGAGGATAGTGCGTAGGTGGTGACGTGGAGGAAAATCATGTCCACATCTTCACGGCGGAACTGGTGGCCGGCATCCGTCGCCTTTTCCGGCGAGTCGATCAGCCCGAGGTTGATAATTTCCACGCCCGGGCGCTCAAGTTTTCCGCTCACCACACCGAGGTATCCTTCGAGCCGCTCCTTCAAACCATCAAATTGCGGCCAGTAGGTGTCCAATCCGATTCCAAAAAGCCCCACGCGTACCGGTGTGTTTGTCATTTGCCAAAAGTATCGGATTGCTAGTGATTTTGGAATGAGGCTATTGATCATTCGCATACAAAAAATGACGCTAACGATTTCGGATTATTTTCACTATTTTCCGGTGACACCTGAGTTGTACCGATGGGGTCTGGGGGTGACTGGCTCGGGCCATACACGCATTGCCGCAGGCTCCTCTTATCCTCGGGACCTGCATCCTGAGGACCATAACTTGAACTGGGAGCATGGCCGGGTACTCGATGCATTGCAGATCGTCCTGATTTCCTCAGGCAGTGGTTGGCTTGAAACCCGTGCGACCGGAGAGAGACAGGTGGAGGCAGGCATGATGTTTATGCTCCTGCCGCAAACATGGCACCGTTATCGTCCCGACCCGAAAACCGGCTGGACGGAGAGCTGGATTGAGGTCCAGGGCCCAGTGGTAGATGAACTTCTACGGGCGGAAACGTTTCCACCAGCTACGATTCTGCGAGTGGGTGCGATCGGCAGTGGGATGGAAGAAGCGCTCGAGTCCATTCATCGCCGCATCCTCCAAGCCCCTACTGGATTTCAACCGGAGCTCTCTGCCGCGGTTCTGCAGGTGCTAGCGCTTTACTCGCGGATCAGCCAGAACCTTAAGCGTCCGTCTCAACTCCAGCGTGCTGTAATCGAAGCGGAACGCTACCTCGGAGAGTATCATTCGGAACCGGTCAACGTAGAGGCGCTTGCCGTAAAATTGGGCGTCAGCTACTCGCAATTCCGCCGTGCCTTCCGTGCCCGGACGGGATTCGCACCTTGGAAATATGTCATCCATCTGCGCCTCACCCGAGCCAGACGCATGCTCACCTCCAGCGACGCAAAACTGGACGACATCGCCGCGCGTTTGGGATTCAGCTCCGGATTCCACCTATCAAACGCGTTCAAGCAAGCCTACGGCGAATCGCCCGACAAGTGGCGGCGGGCCTTGATGAATGGACGTCAGTCCGTATGAATTCTCCCGGTTCTTATTCTCCAGCTGTCGAGCTGTGGGCGCAACCGAACCGGTGAAATGAGGGGCCTGTTTGCCTTTGGCCAATTCCTCCAGATTACCTAGCAATTGAATGGATCTTCGAGCGATGCTAACCTGGTGAATCCTTGAATCTTCCAGGTCGGTGACGAATGATGTCACTTAAAATCCTTGCTGAAAATAGAGCTGAATGCATCGCGACTCGATCGAGCAACACTCCCGACGCGATTGGAAAACGCGAATATTGGGTATTGGCGGCATCGTGCTTGTTTTTGGCGAAACAGTGAAGGTTTTAAAATGAAAATTCACACACTCTCGCTGTAATGACAAAGCTCGTCGTTCTGAGCAAGCGCACTTGATTCAAACCCTAACAAACCAAAAAACCCCATGCACAACGCAATATTCGGAGTCATCTTTCACTGGCTCGGCGGCTTGGCTTCCGGCAGCTTTTACGTCCCCTACAAGGGCGTCAAGAAATGGTCTTGGGAGACCTACTGGCTGGTCGGAGGATTCTTCTCGTGGGTGATCTGCCCAGTCCTCCTCGCCGCGATCTTAACGAAAGATGTGTTTGGCGTCCTGAGCAGCCAATCAGCTTCCACCCTTGGTTGGACCTTCATGTTCGGCGCGTTGTGGGGCGCCGGTGGACTGACCTTCGGCCTCGCCATGCGCTATCTTGGTATGTCGCTGGGGATGGGGGTGGCACTCGGCTACTGCGCCACCTTCGGAACGCTGATTCCGCCATTTTTCAAACTATTTTTACCGAGCATTCCAGTGCCTGAAACGCTGGTTGAAATCGCTTCGAGCACCGCTGGCAAGGTCACCTTGTTCGGTGTTGGGGTTTGCTTGATTGGAATCTTCATCGCGGCACTTGCGGGGGCCACCAAAGAGAAGGAGATGTCTGAAGAAGACAAAAAGAAAGCCATCGCCGAGTTCAGTTTCAAAAAAGGCATTCTCGTCGCTACGTTTTCCGGAATCATGAGCGCGTGCTTAAGCTTCGGCCTTACCGCTGGAAATCCGATTGGCGAGGCCTCGGTGGCTGCCGGAACATCGGTCATCTGGAGCGGCCTGCCAAAATTGATCGTGGTCATGCTGGGAGGTTTTGCGACGAATTTCGTTTGGTGCGTTGGACTCAATATCAAAAACCGCACTGGCTACCAATATCTCGCATCGCATGCCCGACCTGAACACGCTGGATTGATCGCTAGCGGTGGCGAACATGGGGAAGGCGCTTCAGCTCCGCTCGATGAGGCTCCAAACGATTTGGCGATCCCAATGCTAGGGAACTACCTATTCTCTGCCCTCGCAGGCATCACTTGGTATTTCCAGTTCTTCTTCTACACCATGGGTGAAACACAGATGGGCAAATTTGGCTTCGCTTCGTGGACACTGCACATGGCGAGCATCATCATCTTCAGCACGATGTGGGGCTGGATCTTTCACGAATGGAGGGGATGCAGTAAAAAAGCTCATCGGTTAATTGCGTTGGGAATCGCGACATTGATCCTTTCCACCATCATCATCGGTATTGGTACCTACATGAAGGGCTCCGGCGGCAGCCATTGACTGCTAGAAAATGGCTTTTGGGGTGATGGCTGTTGAACTCGAAACCTGAAGTAAGATCATCTACCTCGATGTCATTGTAATGGGCAGCCTGACCTCAGTTTCTCAGGTGCTGTTTCTAATTTCAGAGAACATTCTGTTAGTCGCGTGAGTTGTGCCAACCGCATGGAGAGTTCTTTCATCGTTGCAGCACTGTAGCCTGGGTTGGACTTCGCGATCACGCCGCCTGCAGCTACTAGAATCGTACTTGCACTGCGTGCCGCCTTGTAAGCACGGATGATATCGAAGTTGGGATCCGCAATGACTGGGAAATTAGCGGATGACAATTTCTTCCATTCTTTCGCCGTATCCGCATCGGCATTGATGATGCCTAAGACGAGCGCTCCATTGCCGTAAGCGGATTGGAGTTGATTGATGAATAACGCGGCGTCTCGTGAGCACGGACATTCTTTCTCAATGAAATAGAGTAGCATCGGCTTCAAGGCATTCATCTTCTTGGTGCTCATGATGTTTCCCTCCGCATCTTGCCACTCAAACGCAGGCGCCGACGTGTTGGTTTGCTGCGCCGCGGCCGAGATCAGCTTAGCGGTCAAAGGGTGTTCCACTTTATCCCGAAATCGAATGAGTCCACTCGCATCACGCTTCACCGCCGATGGATTGGCCGACACAATGAACTGCCCCATCATGCCGCCATCTTCATGATTCGCCATGTGGCAGTGGTACATGTAGGGTTCGGTATCGCTGGCAAAGTCATCAAACTTAGCGATGAATGTTGCTGACTCACCACGCGGCAAATAAATCGTGTCCTTCCAACTCTTTTCGTAATCGGCAATTGGTGTCTTGCTTCGAGATACCAGCTTGAATTGAACGTCATGGAGGTGAAACGCATGACCGAAAACATTGCTGTTTTGCACTGTCCAAAGCTCGGTTGATCCCAGTTTGACCACTTGATTGGTCGTGTGCATATCAAAGGATTTTCCGTCTAAACTGAATTCAGCGGTCGTGCCACGCGTCACCAAAACGGTGCGCTTGTTCGTCACTTCAGATTCTTCAGGGAATTGATTGCGTGTCAGATTTTCGGGCGGTTTGGCAATCCTCTGTGCGGTCGACGGTCCTACCTGTATTTTCAAAACACGGTAGTCCGAATTATTTAATAAACCTCCATTCGGCGCGGTCTTGCCCGGCTCACCCCCTGGAAATCCAAAAGGTTGATTTGCGTTGTAGGTCATCAAATCCAAGCTGCTGCCAACTTTGTCCTGACTGAGGTCCACGATAATTTCGATCCGTTCGCCCACCATCAAGCGTGCCTTGGTCAACGGCACTGGCTTATCCACCAATCCCCCGTCCGATGCGATCTGATAGAAGGTGCGGCCATCAGCGAAACCGAGTTGATATCCGCGTTCGATCTCGGCATTTAAGATGCGAAGACGCACCCACTGTGCGGGCAATGTCACTTGGGGATCGAGAGTGCCATTCACCAACTGGTAGTCGCCGTATTTATCGTTATCTCCATCGTAACTGAATTGATTGTTCGCCTTGAAGCGACGACTGGTGAGTACTAGTGGAATGTCATCGACACCATAAGTTCGCGGTAGAGCCAGCTTTGCTTCTTGTGCATCACGCACAATGATCAGGCCGCCTGCTCCGAGCGTGATTTGCTTCTGGGAAAGCTCGTGTGGATGTGGGTGATACCAATATGTTCCGGCATGGTTGACCATCTTGAATGATGGCGTCCACGTGCCACCTGCGGGAATGATTTGATGTGGCCCACCATCCATGGAGGCGGGAATGTGCAGGCCATGCCAGTGGACGGTGGTAACTTCTTGGGTGTCGTTCTTTACATCAATCTTCACCGTGTCGCCTTGAGTCATCACGAGCGTTGGACCCCAAAAATGATTTTGATTGTACCCGAGTGTTGGCGTCACGATTCCAGCAAAGTTCTTCTCACTCGCCGAAAGCGTGAGCTGGATATTTTTCCCTTCTAACAGGGGCGGGATCCATAACTTCTGAAGTGGCCGATTGACGGGCAAGGTCTTCGCTGCAGCCACGCGCGGGCCACGTGGTCCGCCAGGACCGGGGCGAGGACCAGGGCCGCCGCGTCCTCCGGGTGGCCCGCCTTCGGGACGGGGTCTTGAGTCGTCAGCGGCATCGGGTGGTTGCGCTCCGATTGGGCTCATCAAGGCAACAGCGCCCCACACGATCGCTAGCCTCGCCGCGGTTCTGACGGATAAAAATTTCATCAGTGAATAAACACTTCCGAGGCCCAGAAGTTACACAAAAAATCGCAATCGACTCAGGGTCGACCGCACAATCCAAACCGTCTGTGTCGGCTCTGAAGCGAAATTCAATAACAAGTGCCGGGAACAGGACTCGAACCTGCACACCTTTCGATACTAGATCCTAAGTCTAGCGCGTCTACCAATTCCGCCATCCCGGCCAGTTGGAGGGATCGTATCGGACTCAGGGCGATGGGCAAGCCTGCAATGCAAGGCGATGGAGATCGGTGGCGGAAATCGCTGGGGCGGTCGGGTTCCAAGTAAGCTCGATGACGTGGAAATGGCCGCCGAGGTGAGCCGGGTGAGTGAGTGCGTGGAATTGGCGGAGCGCGGAGGTGGGCTTGCCCTCTTGGGCGATGAGCCAATCGCGAGCGTGCTCGGTGAGCCAGCTCCCTTGGTGGCGAAATGCGAGTGGCCGCCCCCCCAGACGGAGAGCGCACTCGGCGACCGCGGTGAAGTCCACGTGGGCGGTGATGTCCATTTCCCCGGGAGCGACCAATGGGTCATCCGCAGCGCGGTGCTTGCAAAATGTCCGGAGGGTTCCGGATTTCCTTGCGGGGTGGTAGAATTCCGGTCGGGCGAAGCCGTAATCCAACCAAATCATCAGGCCATTCGTGAGGCATTGGGTGAGGGGCTCAAGAAATTCGTCGACGTGAGTGCGCACCTCGGTTCGGTAGCCGGCGGGAAAGTCGGATCCAAGCAAGGCGAGTGCGGCAAGGAGCTGGGGATCAGTGATCTCGGCGTTGGGTTCCCAGGTGAGTTCTTGGTCGTCACCGAGGCCGACACGGACCTCGCGCCAGTGGTGACCCTCCCACTCGACCACGTGGAATGACAAGGCATCGAGCAATTCATTGCCGAGGGCGATGCCGGGAAGTGGGTCGGATCGCAGTTCGTGGACAGTGGAAATCAGGCGGGTGTGGGCATCGAACGCTTGAAGTGTCGCGCGCTGTTTCGCCTGAAGCCGTGGGAGAGGTTCGGGGATCACGTATTCAAGTACGGAAAACGCCTCAGGGCTCAATTGGGCCAACGCGGTGAGGACATCGCGTGCCAGCGAACCATCGTGGGCACCGGACTCGATGATTCTCCAGCGAGATGGCGAGCCGATCTGCTGCCACTCGCGCAGGAACCGATGGGCCAGAATGATCCCAAACAATGGACCCACGCTGACGCTGGTGAAAAAATCGCCCTCGCGCCCGACTTGGTGTGATTCGCGCGCGTAGTATCCGAGCTCAGGGTGGTAGAGAGCCATTTCCATGAAATCGGTAAAGCGCATCGGTCCGTCCACCGCGATCCGAGATCGCAACATCTCCCCCAACGAAGGAGTTGCGGGAGGCGCATCACTCGGATATTCTGGTGGCTGTATCACCGATGGTTCAGGCGGTGATGAATCCAGATTTGGCATGGCAGTCATTCAAAACAAGAATCGCAAGAAGAACAGCAAACGCTGGTTCTTCAAGCGCAAAGGCTTCTGGCTTGCGCTCTTTCTGCTTGGAGCCATGGCGGCGGGTGCGGGGTGGGTTTTTGTGGAAGGTTACACGCAAGATTACCGTCTCCGAGCGGCGAGCTACGATTTGAATCGAATCAATGACCTTGAGGAACCCAGCATCATCCTCGACCGCAACGGCAAGGAGATCGGTCGGATCTTTGTGCAAAACCGCAGTGTCATCCCGATCGAGCAAGTTCCCGAAATTTTTATCCAGGCCTTGCGTGCCGGAGAGGACTCACGATTTCTAACACATCACGGCGTGGACTACATTGGCATCGTCCGGGCTGTCATCTTGAATGCCCAAGGAGGCAACCAAGGGGCGAGTACGATCACCCAGCAGTTGGCGAGAAATGCGTATAATTTGAAGGAAGAAGCCGTGCAGCGGAATGAGACCACCATCCAGCGGAAGCTGGTCGAGGCATTTTTGGCACGGCGGATTGAGGACCGCTACACCAAGCGGGAGATCCTTGGGTTTTATCTGAACCGGATCTACTTCGGTAGTGGATTTTACGGAATCCGTTCTGCGGCGTTGGGTTATTTTGGCAAGGAGCCGATGGATCTAACCGTGGATGAATGTGCATCGATGGTGACGCTCATCAAGAACCCCAACAATCGATCGCCGCTGAACAATCCGGACATCAACCGAGATGGGCGCAATTACGTGCTGGGGCGGATGGTTGAGGAGGGGATGATTTCATCGTCCGAGTGCGCTCATTTGAGGGGGCTGCCATTATCCATCAACTCTCAACCCTTGCGTCGCGGGACATCCCACCTTTATGAGCGGATTGCGGAAGCGGTGGGTCGAGCGCTGGGAGAAGACGCCTTGGCATCTGGTAAATTCAAGATCCACACCACGATCCTTGCCGAAGCCCAAAACGCCGCGCAAAAGGCGCTCATGGAAAGCTTGGCCAAAGCCGAAGCCCGCCCCGGCTACAATCACCCGAAGTACGAGAACTCTCGTAGAAATCGCGCCAAAGCGGCCGAGTGTCTCCAGGGTGCCGTGCTGATGTTGGATCATCTAACAGGTGAGGTTCTTGCTCATGTGGGTGGGCGTGATTATGCGCAAGTGCCCTATGATTTCATCGAATCCGGCAAGCGTCCGTTGGGCACCGCATTTTTCCCATACATCTATGCGGCGGGACTGAGCGCGAGTCAGACGCCAGCGACGTTGGTCGAAGATGAAGCGATGGACAACCGGGCGGTGATGGTCGGCGGGCAAGAAGGGATCCTCGGCGAGTGGGGGATGGAAGTGGCATCGCCCGTCTATCAGGGGAAGATCTCGGTGCGCGAGGCATTTGAGAATTCAAAGATCGGCGCTACCGTGCGTTTTGCGGGGATGGTTGGATTGCAGCGAGTGGTGGACACCAGCGTCGCCTTTGGCCTGCCACTCAAGAAGGCGGAGTTGCTGCCACGCCTGGCGGTGGGATTCGAGGAGGTTTCCATGAAGCAAGCGGTGAGGGCGATGACGGCATTCCCGCGTGGGGGCATGTCTGGGCCCGAAAATTGGGTTTATCTCGACCGGATTGAGAACGCGGCAGGCCGGGTGGTCTATCGCCGCCAGCATGAGAAAATCTCCTCCGAGCGCGTCATGGACGAAGCGACCACTTGGCAAGTTCACAGCATGATGGCCGGGTCGCTTTTTCGAGGGAGTTCAAAAGGCGTGTTAGATGGAATGGTCGAAAAGCCATTTTATGGCGCGGGCAAAGGTGGATCCACCTACGGCTTTGCGGATACCTGGTTTCTCGGATACAACAAGCGCGTCACCTGCGGGGTTTGGACTGGATTTCTATCAGGAAGCAATGAGCCGATCTATCCAGGGGCGTTCAGTCGCGATCTCGCCATGCCCGTCTGGCAGGCGACGATGAATGCTGCAGCGCCATCATTTGGCGGAGACAAGCTTGAGCGCCCCGACAGCATCGTTGAGATTCCCTTGTGCACGGCTTCAGGTCAGCGGGCCACCGAGTTTTGTCAGAAACACGTCGAGGACGTTCAAGCTGGAACCATTCGCTCCGTTTCCACCGCGACTTACGAGTATCTCCGTAAAGGGACCGAAAACCTGCCGTTTTGCAGCCTGCACTCGGGGATCTTGGGATCCGGTGGTTCTGGAGAAATGGACGCGCTCGGACAACCTGCGCTCGACGTGGTGCCCGTCCGCCCCCAAGAACCTAGCGTGGTGGGCGATGATCCTTACCATACCGAGGCTACCAGCTTTGCGTCGATGCCTACCGAGCCTGGCTTGGTTCGACGTCAGACCAATGTGTTAGATAGCCTCGATCTCGGCGGACTGGAAGAAAAAATCCCATTGAAGAACCCAAGAATGCTAGAGATTGACGACGAGTGATCGCCTTCGCCTGCCATTGTATATGAATAGATGTTGATTCTCGAACGGAACGAACGTGAAGCAAATGGGCTTTAAAATGATTCAAGGTAAAATGAGATCCTCATTGCGATGGGGCATACGCCTTGTGCTCATGACTGGGGCCCTCGGCATGGTCGGCTGCGGTGAAGCCCAAAAGCGATTTGGTTCTGGGAAGAAGCGCGTGGTGACGAGTTTCACGATCATTGCCGACATGGCGCGCGAGGTTGCCGGTGATGCTGCAGACGTCGAATCGATCACCAAGCCTGGTGCTGAGATTCACGGCTACGAGCCGACGCCAAAGGATGTTGTAAAAATCCAACACGCAGACTTGGTGTTGTGGAACGGGATGAATCTTGAGGTGTGGTTTGAGAAATTCTTTGAAAATACCAAAGGGGTTCCTCAGGCGATCTTGTCTGAAGGCATCGCACCCATTGGGATTGCGGAGGGCCCGTACACAGGAAAGCCCAATCCGCATGCGTGGATGTCTCCTGCCAATGCGGTGATCTATGTGGAGAACATTCGGCGTGCTTTGGTGAAATTGGACCCTGCCAACGAGGCCACCTACTCGGCCAATGCCGCGCGCTACGCCGCCAAAATCAAGGCACTAGATGAACCAGTCCGACAAAAAATCGCGGCCATCCCCGAGGATCAACGTTGGTTGGTCACAAGCGAGGGCGCCTTTTCCTACCTGTGTGCGAACTATGGACTGCGTCAGCTTTACCTCTGGCCGATCAATGCCGATGCGCAAGGGACACCCCAACAAGTCCGGAAGGTGATCGACGCCGTGCGCACCAACCGAGCTTCCGTGATTTTCTCTGAGAGTACGGTGAGCGACAAGCCAGCCCGCCAGATCGCGATTGAAACGGGGATCCGATATGGCGGCGTGCTTTATGTCGATTCTCTAACTGATGAGAGTGGACCTGCGCCGACTTATCTGAAACTATTAGAAAGCAATGCGAATTCGATTGTGAAGGGATTAACCGATTCAAAGTAGCAAGATGATCTCTAGCTCAAGTCCATCAGCTCCATTTCCTCGCTTAGATGTCGAGGGGGTTTCGGTTGCCTATGCCAATGGTCATCTGGCGCTTCATGACACCTCGTTTCAGCTGCAGGGCGGCACGATTTGCGCGTTGGTTGGTGTGAATGGCAGCGGAAAATCCACGCTATTCAAGAGCATCATGGGCTTCGTTAAGCCCGAGTCTGGAAGTGTAAAAATCAATGGATTGCCAATCCGCGAGGTGCTGAAGCAGCATCTCGTGGCTTATGTTCCGCAGGCTGAGGAAGTGGATTGGCAATTTCCCGTGAGCGTCTGGGATGTGGCGATGATGGGGCGTTATGGATCGATGAATTTTTTGCGGATTCCGCGTGCGCAGGACAAGGCCAAGGTCGAAGAGAGTTTGCGGCGTGTCTCGATGTGGGAGTTCAAGGATCGGCAGATCGGTGAACTGAGTGGTGGGCAAAAAAAGCGGGTGTTCCTCGCGCGCGCGCTCGCTCAGGAGGGCCGTGTTATTCTGCTTGATGAGCCCTTCACCGGCGTCGATGTGAAGACGGAGGAGGCGATCATTGAGCTCCTCCGAGATCTGCGCCGCGAAGGTTGTATCATCTTGGTTTCTACGCACAACCTTGGCAGCGTACCTGAGTTTTGCGATCAAGTCGTACTCATCAACCGTACCGTGCTTGCTTACGGCCGGACCTCAGAGGTCTTCACGGAACAAAACCTCGCTGCGGCATTTGGTGGCGTATTGCGGCAGTTTCATTTCGAACAGTCCACCATTCAAGAGCACGACGGGCGGAAAATCAGGATTCTAACCGATGATGAACGTCCTTTGATTTTTGGTAAGGACGGGCACTTGGAATACAAGGATCGCGGTGAGCACGAGGAGCTATTGAAAAAACGATCGGAAGAGCATGACTGAGTGGTTCGATCTTCTAGTGACGCCGTTTCACTACGACTACATGCTGCGTGCCATTTGGGTGAGCGCGTGGATTGGAGGAGTGTGTGGATTGCTCTCTGCCTTTGTTACGCTAAAGGGCTGGTCGCTCATGGGGGACGCGCTATCCCACGCGGTGGTTCCAGGGGTTGCGCTTGCATACATCCTCGGACTTCCGTTTGCGTTAGGTGCGTTCGTGGCAGGATTGCTTGCAGCTGGGACGATGGCCTTCATCAAGGCCAAGAGCCGGATCCGTGAAGATGCCACGATCGGAATTGTGTTTACCGCTTATTTTGCGCTCGGGCTTTTGCTGATCTCGCTTTTCCCCGCACGGGTGGATTTGAAGGTGATTTTGTTAGGAAATATTCTTGGGATTTCTGATCCGGATATCCGTCAAGTTTTGGTCATTAGCCTCATCACCATGGTCGTTCTTGCGCTCAAGTGGAGAGATCTCATGCTATTTTGCTTTGATCCTGGGCAGGCGCGGACGATCGGCCTGCCGGCGGGTGGGTTGCAGGTGGTGTTGCTGGCCTTGTTATCTGCGATGGCGGTGGCGGCCTTGCAGGCGGTGGGTGCGTGTCTGGTGGTGGCCATGTTGGTGACTCCAGGTGCCACCGCTTATCTTCTAACCGATCGATTCGGGAAGATGCTTTGGCTGTCTGCGATGATGGGCGTGGTCACTTCATTGGGTGGCGCGTATGCCAGTTACTTCTTCAACGGGGCGACGGGTGGCTGCATTGTCACGCTGCAAACCTTGGTTTTTCTAGCAGCTTTTCTGTTTGCCCCGAAGCATGGGATGTTTGCCTCTCGCCGCCAGATCCGCTTGGCGGCCACCTCCATCCAGCCATGAGCGAGTTTCTTGAACCCTTGCAATATACATTCATGCGCGATGCGTTGCTGGTCGGCATGCTGGTTGCGGCGATGTGTGCGATGCTTTCGTGTTTTCTGATCCTCAAGGGTTGGTCATTGATGGGTGATGCTATCTCGCATGCGGTTTTACCAGGGATCGTGTTGGCCTACATTGCGGGGCTTCCGCTCGCGATGGGTGCCTTCTGTGCGGGACTTTTCTGTGCGGTCGGCACGGGATTCATCAAACGCAACAGTCGCATCAAGGAAGACACGGTGATGGGCGTGGTTTTCACGGGGCTCTTTGCCTTTGGGCTGGTGCTTTTTAGCAAGACCCCGTCGGACATGCATCTCGACCATATTTTGTTAGGCAACATCTTGGGTGTCACTCGGTCGCAGGTGTGGCAGACCATAGTCATGGGTGGGTTGGTCATGGGTGCCACTCTCGTCTTGCGCCGTGACTTGTTACTGATTTGCTTTGATCCAGGTCAGGCTCGAGTCATGGCGTTGCCCGATCGGTTCCTCAATTACTTTTTGTTAGGTCTGATTTCGCTCGCCATCGTGGTGTCGCTTCAAGCGGTGGGTGTCATCCTCGTGGTGGCGATGTTGATCACGCCGGGGAGCATTGCTCACCTATGGACGGATCGCTTTGATCGGATGTTAGCGATCGCGGTGGTTTCTGCCGTCAGTTCCACCATTGGAGGGATTTTTGCCAGCTACCATCTTGATGCGTCGCCTGGGGCGTGCATCGTGCTGATCCAAGCGCTTGCATTTGCGCTTTCCCTTTTCTTTGCCCCGAAATACGGGCTGTTAGGTCGGAGGCTGGCGCGTGCCTCGGTCCGAGATCATTGATCCTGTGAGGCTCGCTAGAAGGCCAACTCAAGCGGTACCCGCGAGGCGGTGATTCAAGGCGATCGACCTACGGAGTGCGCGCATGACATCGACGAGCGACCGATGCGAAGCAGCAACTTTGGTGCAGGCTGGAACATGGTTGGCATTGCGGCTTACATAACGGCCGATTTCAGCGTAAAGTTGACGCATTTGCGTGTCTAACACCCCAATTTCTGCACGGAGGCTGGAAACCTCGCGGTTGCCATCGCTGATTGCTTGGAATGACTCCGCGGCGGTGCTCCGGCGGTCTTTTTTGAGTTGGTCAAGTTTCAGGTCGACCTCGTCGATCTTGGCGTTGCCCTCTTCAATGAGTTTGCCAATTTCGAGGCGTCGTTCCTTGAGTTCTGCGAATCGGGTTTTGGATTCTGTTAGGCTGGCTTGCGCTTGAGTGAGTCCCTCTTGATTTTCTGCTGACTCTTGGTTCTCGTTGTTGAGGACCTCGATCTTCATTTTCATGCCGTCGAAAAACCGGCGGATCTCGCGTGCTTCTGCGATCACTTCGTCGCGCTGCCGCCCGAGTTGTTCGAGTTCGACGAGAAGCTTGGTGCGTTGTTCTAGCAGCTCTTGTTGCGCTTCTGGAGTGCTATTGAGGATGGCGATGCGAGTGGCCTGTGTTTTCTCGAGCAGTTCGTTGCTTGCTTCGAGACGTTCTTTGATGGACTCCTTTTCCTTGATGAGTCTTCTGAGATTCCAGTACTCGACCGAAAGTTGATCGATCTCCCCCACACTTTCCCAAATCGAAAACCCGAGGTGTGCTTCCGCTTCGCGCAGCAGGTGCATTTCGCTGGCAGCCTCTGCCATCCGTTGGTTTCTGCGGAAGTAACCGAAGCCTTGGGCGATGCGTGCGATGAAATAGAGGGATGAAGTCATGGGATAGACAGGAAGCTTATTTGGCAAGTTTGCTCTGGAGCGCTTCAATTACTTTTACGTCTTCGAGCGTGGTGATGTTACCTGAAATTTTACCCGTGCAGACCAGTTCTTTCAAGAGTCTACGCATGATCTTGCCCGAGCGCGTCTTAGGCAGTGCAGGCGCAAAGTGGAGATCGTCGGGCTTGGCGATGGCGCCGATCACTTTCCCCACGTGATTTCTCAACTCGTTGAGCAACGCATCGGATTCATGATGAGTGAATTTCAGAGTGACGAAAGCGGCGACTGCTTGGCCTTTCATTTCATCTGGGCGGCCCACGACGGCGGCTTCTGCAACGGCGGGGTGTGAGACCAAGGCGCTCTCGATTTCTGCCGTGCCCAGGCGGTGACCTGAGACGTTGAGGACGTCGTCCAAGCGGCCGATGATCCAGAAGTTGCCATCTTTATCGCGGCGTGCGCCATCGCCTGCCGTGTAGATGCCAGGGTAGTCTGACCAGTAGGTTTTCTTGTAGCGGTCCTTGTCCCCATAGATCGAGCGGATCATGGAAGGCCATGGCTTGCGGATGACCAAGCGGCCATCTTGACCCGCTTTGACCTCGTTGCCAGCATCGTCGAGGATGGCGGCATCGATTCCAAAAAACGGCAAGGTTGCCGTGCCTGGCTTGCAGGGTGTGGCGCCTGGGAGTGGGGAAATTAAGATCGAACCCGTCTCGGTTTGCCACCAAGTGTCCACGATGGGGCAGCGGCCGCCGCCGATGTGTTCGTGATACCAGTTCCATGCTTCGGGGTTAATCGGTTCGCCCACCGAGCCTAACAAGCGGAGTGACGAGAGATCATGGGCCGCTGGGAAATGATTGCCAGCTTTGATGAAGGCGCGGATCGCGGTGGGGGCCGTGTAGAAAATCGTGACGCCGTATTCCTCGACGATTTTCCAGAATCGGCCGAAATCTGGG
>CAILVZ010000276.1 GCA_903837825.1 Akkermansiaceae bacterium
CCACGCGAATGGGGCGGTGTTGGGATGGCTGTGGGTAAACCGGTATCAGCTGTGCTCTTTGCAATGGGGAGAGGTCCGGTGATGGTTTATCATGGACAAGAAGTGGGCGAGCCAGCCGTGGGTGCCGAGGGCTTTTGCAGCGACAATGGCCGCACAACGATTTTCGACTACTGGTCGATGCCTGAATTCACCAAGTGGGTCAATCGTGGTATGTTTGACGGCCAGTTTCTTAGTGAATCGCAGGTGTCACTGCGTAGATGGTATGGTCGAATGTTAAAGGTCATCGGAGAGCATGCATTCACGCGAGGCGAATTTTATGGGTTGAATCATACGAATCGAGGCAATTCAGAGTTTGGTCGCATCGATGGTGAATCGGTTTCGGGACACTGGATTTATGCGTTTATTCGGCATGACCGAGATAGTGGGCAATCTTTTCTTGTCGTTGCGAATTTCCATCCGCAGACCTCGCTTGAGGTAAATGTTTTTATTCCTGAGGATGCTTGGAGATTCATCGAGCGTGATGAGCGGCACTCATGGACCATGGTGGATCGCCTGGGTGACCGGTGGGTAGGTCGCTCAAATGGGAACAACGTACGGCTGCCCTGCCTTGGTGCGTGTAGCGCAGTGATGCTGGAAATAGTTGAGTGAGGTAAGATGCTAACCTATTTTAACTATCGCTTCCTCAAAAACGGGTTGGGTCATTCCCAATACCTCGGCGGGTGAGAGTCCATTTTCGCGGAGGTTTTGAATGGAGTTTGCATCGTTGCGTTTCGCGAGGCGCTCGCCGGCTTCGTCTAACACGAGCGAGTGATGCAAGTAAACTGGTTCCTGCAGTCCGAGAAGCGCTTGGAGTATGCGATGAATGTGCGTGGAGGTGAGCAAGTCCTCGCCGCGGGTGACGTGGGTGACGTGTTGATAGGAATCATCCACGACCACTGCGAGGTGGTAGGCAGAGCCAATGTCTTTACGAGCGAGAATGACATCTCCCAATAGATCGGGATTCACTGAAATGACTCCATGGCGTAGATCGGTGAAAGTCAGTGGTCCAGTGATGAGGCTTGCCTTCTGCGAGTCGAGCCGCCATGCGAATGGCGTGCCAGAAGCTATTTTCTTTGATCGTTCGGTTTCGCGAAGTTTTTGGCAGGTTCTTGGATAGATTTGCCCGCAGTTCCCATGCGGTGCCGCGCCCATGCGGATCCATTCATCTTGAATCTCTTTTCGGGTGCAAAAGCACGGATAGACCAGGCCCACTTTCTGTAGTGTCTCGAGGGCCGCTTCGTGATCTAAGGAACGTGAGGATTGCCGCAGAGCGGGTCCGTTCCATTCAAGGTCCAGCCATTTTAGATCCTCCTCGATCCCTGCATAGAAGTCTTCACGAACGCGCGGGCCGTCAATGTCCTCGTGACGAAGAAGGAATACTCCATTTGGTGATTGGCGAGCGATCTCATGAGCAACACGGGCCGCCAAGACGTGGCCAAGATGCAGCCGTCCCGTGGGACTGGGTGCAAATCGGGTTCGGACGAACATGTGAATGATTTTCGCATCTCAAATCATCAAGCGCAAGCCGTGGGATCTGAAGATTTCTAGTGGTTGGATGCCATGAGCAAATGATTTAGCATGCATCCTTGGCATGAAGTTTTTTGCTCGTCGCGCCGCCCAGTGACGTGTCAATATCCTCAACATGAAATGGTTCTTTTGTTTTGGGGTCGTGGTCATTTTTACCAACGGCCTACGAGCGGAGGATGTTGATACGCTGCGCACGAAACGCGATGGCCTCATGGGGCGGGGCATGTGGCGGGATGCATTGTCACTTTATCAAGGTCAACTGATGGCCGTGACAGACTCTGGGTCTGGCAAGGATCTAAATGCTGCGGTGAGTTCGTTGGAATCGCTCAATGCATGGAATGAGCTGGATGATTTGATCGAGGCTGCGGTGGGTTCCCATGCCGCCGACTCGGACCTGTTGGTGCGAGCGGCGCAAATCTATGATTCGGCACCTCACCAAGGGCGATTGATCGCTGGGGTTTTTGAGCGGGGCGGAGGTGGTTGGTTTGGGCGTAAGCCGATTGGTGAAGTTTCAGATTCTGGAGGATCGGTCGGTCAGACCGTGGATTCCGCCTTTCGGGATTTCGTGAGGTCGATGCAGCTGGCTCGGCAGGCGATTGTTGCTAAGGCTGGGACAGAAGTCCGCTGGAGGGCTTGGGGGGTCATTGCTCAGCTACTGCAAGGGCGGGAGTGCTGGAAACTCCAGAGTTTGACGGAGCTTAGCCATCTACCCATGTGGGGTGAACTTGGGCCAGAGGGAGGCACCGAAGGCGCTCCTTGGGACAACGATTGTCCGGTGCTCTATCGCACGCCCGTGTCATGGGATTCAGCAATCAACGATGGGGAGCGCTGGCGATTCGCGCTTGATGTGCAGGCGAAGTTAGAGCCAAAAACTGTGGCGGCAGGCATCCTTGCTCGTGCCGATTTCTCAAATTCTCAGTTTGGATCTGAAACGCTTTCATCGAATGGCTGGAGGGTGCCGCAGGATCCTGACGCAGCGGAGGGGATGCTTAAAACGGAGAGCTTGGCAGAAGACGAATGCCTCGCTAAAACTTCGGATGGCGTGCGGCGGTTTAGATTGTCACCCGAGTTTCATTTCATCGCGCTCTATCGGTCCATTCTTGACGATAGGGGATCAGGTGGGGCTGCGGGAGATCGGCTGTGTGATGTTTTCTTGAATCGTGGACAATACGATCAAGCAAAAAATGTATTAGAAAAAACCATCGCGACGCACGGTCCAGGCCATGAAGAATCTCGCAAGAAGTTACTTCAGCAAATCACTGGGAATTGGGGGCGCTTTGAGCCTGTTGCTGCAGTTGCTGTAGGTACTAGGCCGAGGCTTCCGTTGGTTTTTCGGAATGCCACTCAGATCAAGCTCACTGCAGCCCCCGTGGATATGGGTGCGGTGGTCGATGACACCATGGAGTATTTGAAAAGAGGAGGGGATTTGGATTGGGAGCGATTGCATCCAGGATCCATCGCGGGTCGTCTCATTAAGGATCAGGTTTCGTTCGGAGTTCTTGGCGATAGCGAGAATGCGGTCTTCGTCGTCGAAACGAGTGAAGACCACGCCCATGGTGTCGCGGCCCCGGGCCGGTACTTCAGTGGACGGCGAGCGAACGACCTTTCCACTCTCCAACACGACTAAGACCTCATCGTCTTCTTCGACGATGATGGCGCCCGCCAGATCTCCGCGCTCTTCGCTCAGCTTGGCCACCTTGATGCCCAGGCCGCCGCGATTCTGAGTGCGGTACTGGCTCGTGGCGGTCTTTTTTGCGTAACCCTTTTCGGTGGCAACGAAAACAAAGCTGTCGTCGGTGACCACGGCCGCGTCGAGAAGCCAGTCGTCGGCGCGGAACTTCATTCCGGTGACTCCCGCCGTTGAGCGGCCCATGGGGCGCAATGCTTCGTCGGTTGCCGTAAACCTCAGGCTCATGCCTTTTCGGGACACGAGCAGAACATCCGTGTCCTCGTCAATGAGAAGCGCCGACACAAGTTCGTCGCCCTCGCGCAGGTTGATCGCAATGATTCCCCCGGTGCGGCTGGTGTCATAAGCCTCCAGCGGAGTTTTCTTGATCAGTCCGCCCTTGGTGGCGAGTGCCAGGAACTTGGCGACCTGATAGTCGCGAATGTCGAGAATTTGGCGGATTTCTTCGTCCGGATTGAGCGCCAGAAGATTAGCAACGTGTTGTCCCTTGGCGTCGCGACCCGTCTCCATGACCTCGTGTGCCTTGACCCGCAGTACCCGGCCCGTGTTGGTGAAGAACAGCAGCCAGTGGTGTGTGGTCGTGACAAAGAAGTGTTGAACGACGTCGTCGGCTCGCAGTTGAGCGCCCTTGACGCCCTTGCCGCCACGGTGCTGCGA
>CAILVZ010000277.1 GCA_903837825.1 Akkermansiaceae bacterium
CAACGTCAAACTTCAAGAGTCCGAGTTGCAGTTGCTGCAGCGGCTTTCGAGGGTTGCTGATGCGACCGAAGCAGATCTTTCTGAATTGACTGCATTCAAGATTTCCATGCTGGATCGGCTGATCCCCGATTACAGGCCTCCTAAGCTCAAGCAGGCACTGAACGGTGAGGCACTTGGTATCTTGGCTGATCTCGAACATGCCATCGCAGCGCCGTTACAGCAGTCTCGCAGGGGTATATCTGCGGTAGTGGCCTCTTACCATGCTGCACTTGCTCAAGCGCCCGACGAGGCAGCGAGAGCGGTACGTGAGTACGCCAGTATTGTCGGCGCTACGTGCCAGCAGGCTGCAGGAAAGGCTATGAGTAGCTTGAAGGAGTTGAGTGATCTAGATGTGTCCGAGGGAATTGAATTTGACACGGTTGTCATTGACGAGGCTGCAAGAGCCAACCCGCTTGATCTATTTGTTCCTATGGCGATGGCGCGCCGACGTATCGTACTGGTTGGAGACCATCGCCAGTTACCTCACCTTGTTCAGCGAGATCTGGAGGATGAGCTTATTTTGAAGCAAAGCCTGACGGAGGCTCAAGCCAAGGCGTACGAACAAAGTCTTTTTGAGCGACTGGTGAAACAGCTTAGAGAGCAAGAAAAAGTCGACAATATCAAGCGTGTTGTGATGCTTGATACGCAGTACCGAATGCATCCGACGTTGGGAGACTTCATTAGTAAGCAGTTCTACGAGCCTGAAGGGCTTGGCATTTTGCTTTCAGGTCGTGCAGCACAGGAATTCGATCACACTATTCCGGGCTACAAAGGCAAATGCGCTGCTTGGTTAGATGTTCCTTTACAGGACGGAAAAGAGGATAGACGAGGCCCTAGTCGGATACGACAAGTAGAGGCCCGCGCAATTGCAAAGGAAGTTAAGCGCATAGCAGACTCTTGTGGGCCGTCACTGAGTATTGGCGTAATAAGTTTCTACCGTGCTCAATGTGACCTGATTCTTGAGTCACTCGTCGAGCAGGGTCTTGCTGAAAAGGAGGACGCTGAAATCCGAATCGCGCGTCCCTACCGGCAAACCGAATCAGGCGATGAGCGACTCCGCGTAGGTACGGTCGACGCATTTCAAGGGAAAGAGTTTGACGTTGTCTTTCTGTCTATTGTGCGTGCCAACGACACTATCATTCCCGATCAAAAGGAAGGAAAGGATCGGGAACGTTTGCTTAATGGTAAGTATGGTCACCTTCGTTTGGCAAATCGACTGAATGTGGCGATGAGTCGGCAGAGAAAGCTCCTTGTTGCCGTCGGCGACAAACGCATGGCTGATGGTCCTGAATCCGAGGAGGCAGTCCCGGCCCTTGCCGCGTTCCTAAAGCTTTGCAGTCAGGAGATGGCAAATGGTCGCTGATCGCTATCTCCGCTTTGATGTGCGTCGCCCCCCTGGAGGACGACCTTTTCTATGGCCTGTTCGCGTTTGGAAGGTTCTTTATCCAAAAAATCGTGTTCTGAAGCTGAATCTGTTCCAACAAGCGATCCTTGGACTTGCGCGGGCTCGCTGCCAGGACAGCGCTGAAATGGCGGAACTGCTAGGGCTGGACCAAGAACTTGTGGCCTTCATTATTGCGACACAACTGATCCCCAATGGCTGGATGACAACTTTGGGCGCATTAACTCCTCAAGGGGAGCGTGTTCTAGAAGAAGCCCAGGATGCAAGCGAAGAGGTCCGCATGGGCTACGCGTATCAAGACGCGATCTCCGGGAATTGGTTTCCACGATTTACTGAAGAACTTCCTGAGATTGAGGCAAAAAGAATCGATGAGCGTGGTTATCCAGTATTTCTGCGTGACCTAGATTCTGGAAAAGAGGATCGTCCTTTCCGTCTGAATCATTACAGGGACGGTGTGATGGATATGGGGGCACTGTTCGACGCGTTTCAGCGATACAGGACAGACCACGAACATGCAAAGCAGCGTGATGAAGAACTTGCAACGCGTGTCCGTATCGAGAGCCTGAGCTTTGTTGAAGATTCAGCTCAACCTATGTGGCTGTGGACTTGGATTTTCCCGGACGAGGCAGGGTCACAACCTTGGCTGGTGGCGGACCCGTTCGGTTTGCAGCAGGCTGCATCTTGGCTACGCAAGCCATTGCAGGAGGTCCTACCGCAAAATGCTGGTGCCGCTCGATACATCGCTGACGCAATGGGGGAGGTTAGATCGGACAATACGTCGCCAGAGGAATGGCTGCGATCTCTTGAGAACCATATCGATTTGA
>CAILVZ010000278.1 GCA_903837825.1 Akkermansiaceae bacterium
CAGGGCTTGTTTTTGATCAACCGGAAGCGGTCGTGATAGACGCCGTGGTTGAATTTCCGGCAGCAATCGTAGCAGGCGACGGCGCGCTTGATCGGCTTCACGCGGTGGATCACGGCGAAACAATTCGAGCAGATGTAGGCGTGGTTGCGCTTCATCTTGCGGCGCTTGAAGGGCAGCGTGTGATAGGGCTGTTCGCCGGGAATGCCGAGGTCCGCGCAAGCGGCCTGCCATTCCGGACCGTGGGGATCGATGCGGCGGCGACCGCAACGCTCGTAGGCCACGAGGTGGGCGAGCTCATGTTTCAGCGTGCGCCACAGTTCCTCCGGCTCGCATTCCTTGAGCTTCGGATTGAGCTCGATCGCCCGGTCCGGCCACCAGGCGCGGCCCGCCGTCGTCTGCATGCGCGAGTTCCAGGAAACCTTCACCTTGCGCGCCAGCTCATTGAGCCCAAGGGCCTTGGAGGACTCCGCGCACCAGGCAGTTAGGCCGCCGTCCTCGCGCGAGGGCTTGGCTTTGGGAGCATCCGGAGTCTTCAAAACGCGGAACCATGAGGTCCAACGGAATTCAAGTTGCGGCATGCTTCCTCCCATTGAAAAAACGGGTAGCAGCTTTACTTGGAAATGGCAACAGGCGCTTGAGATCGGATGTCGATTTTTCGGCTTTGACGAGGATAGCCGTGGGGTTGTTAGCTTGTGCGCGGTGCAGACTCCGGATCCCGCTCGGCGGATCGAGCCAAGCCGGTCTTTTCCTCGGCTTCGACCGGCGATGATCGCCGAAATGCGGCGCGACTCCGCATGGATTGCGATCCTTCACGCAAGTTGATTTTTCCGTGTGGGATTACTGTCGGGAAATTGTACCACAGAGGGAGGTGAAAATTCCCGATTTTGATGATTCTGGTTGCGGGCATCGACCAATCTGGTAATCACAGCGCATGATAGATTTTAACCCATCAGGAGGATTTTTCAGCGGCGCCGCAGTGGGGCGCATTCGCAAAATGGCCATTCTCGGGCTGGCCGTGTGTGGTTGCGCCGCCGCCGATGCGAAGATCATCTACGTCAACGGCGACGTGGGGACCGCTGGCAGAGATGGAACAACCTGGTCAAAAGCTTGCAAATACCTGCAAGACGCTCTCGAAAAGTCAAAGCCCGGAGATTCCATCTACCTCGCGGAAGGCGTCTACTACCCGGATGACGGGGTCGATAACGGTTTCGGCGACCGGGAAATTTCCTTCGTTCTCGATGGGGTTTCGCTCTATGGTGGATTTACCGGCGATGGAGATACCTTCGAAGACCGCGATCCTGAATTGAATCGGACCTCTTTGTCAGGTGAGATCTGGCAAATTGATCCTGCGGACCCGCTGACGTCCGGATATGACCGTTACTGGTCGCTCCACGTGGTTGTTTTGAAGAGCAGTTCCATCCTGAATGGACTGGTCATCGAGAAGGGGCGCGCCAACGGCGATGATGCTCCCTACAGCCAAGGTGGTGGTGTTTATGCCCCTTCCGGAACCACTTTGACTGCGGTGAATTGCCTGTTTCAAACCAACTTGGCCAACCAATCGGGTGGAGCTGTCTGGGGAGACGTGGCGGCCACCAATTGCGAATTTTCGGATAATCAGGTCAACA
>CAILVZ010000279.1 GCA_903837825.1 Akkermansiaceae bacterium
CAAAGATTTGATTGTTGCTTTGAGGTATAAACTTTGAATGTTTGGTGTTCCGGTTGATGGGCCTGCGAATGTTTTCTGTGATAACCGAGGTGTCGTGAGAAATGTTAGCATACCGGAATCGACTTTGATGAAGAAACATAACGCTATCAATTACCATGCAGTGCGAGAGGCTGCAGCAGCAGGGATACTTCGCGTTGGAAAAGAAGATGGTGAAACAAATATCGCGGATTTATTGACTAAGGTTTTGAGTGGTCAGAAACGTTGGGACATATGTTGGCATTTCATGTGGTGAAAGGGTCGAAGCCAAGGTTCAACTTCAGAGACTAGCATCAACGAAGTTTACCTCCCGGGTCGGCTGCGGTCGATGGCTATTGTTTTACCGGGTATATGTGTTTACCTCTCAATGAGAGGATGTTTGTTTCGAGTTGTTCTTTAGCAATACACAACTCGCGGGGACCGAACGAATTGTGACGTCATGGTTCCGACCTACGTGGCGGAAGATTGGCTGTAAAGTCACGGATTGATGGATGTCAAGAGTAGTAAGCTCACTTCTTTAGAAAAGATTTGTTTTGTACAACTCTATCTTTGCTTTCCTGCTTTTTAGGTGAGTACGTCGAGATTTATTCGGTTTATCAGAAACCCAATGCTCTATCATAGGATCACAGGAGCAACGAATGCATAATGAAAGCGTATTGAAAGCGTAGAAGTGTATGAATTCGAAAAGAAAGAACACTATGTGTTTACAACTGCTACGACCGGCCATGTGCAGTCAGAGGACGCACATTCGGACTACAGCATGATGGTAGCCGAGCTATTCCGCGGTATGGAGCGGATGGCACCCCGTGAAAGTCCTGGTGGAACGATTCCTCAGGCATGGCTTAGGCCAACAGTATAGAGTCATGACGACGACGACGAAATGATAAATCCCAGCATGGCAGGATCTGCACAGCTTGGGTCACGCTCGTTGGCACAATGTCGAGTATTGTAATGGGTGCCGACGCCACAGCGTGGGGACATTGTATCCCGGGTGTTATACCCCCTGGCGACGGCCTTGTATCGATATGGCACGGGACTGATCATCCCACATGTGCCGACCATCTGAAGTGCAAACCCATTATTGCCACGCTTGTTACAGCGTATCAGATCGGTTTTACGTCTGACTCACACGGTGGTTACGATTCTACAATGCCTTTTTAGGTACATTTAAGATGGCCGAGGAAGTTCATGCGGTTCTTGAAACGTGCGGTGTGGTCGCTGGGGCGATGCGTGACAACATTATCACTCGTGAAGGATTCACGCAGTTGGCGGACTTTGGAGTCCTTGAAAACGATACGGACGTCTCCGAAATGGTGAAAAGGATGGCGTCGCGAACGGTGGCTGATGGACGAGTCTTACTTGGGACTGTCGTTGTGAAGCGCCTCCAGACATTGGTCTGGTGGGTGAGAGACCGTCAGAAACGTGGACTGCCCTTGGTGGCAGCGGATTTCGACATTGAAGCGATGAACGAAGCGGTGCAGATGAAGGTACTTAGCCGCGAGTTGGCCGATAAAGAGCCGTCGGTGAAGGAGCTGGGGAAATTCGACCCCGATGATTTTGATGCGTACGAAGACGCATTTCTCAATCTGTTGGCACAGTCATACGGGGTGTTGCGTGAGCCCCTACGCTATGTCGTTCGCTCCGAAGAGGTGCCAGAAGCGTTCACGACAACCCACGAAGAGCGGATGTATCAATTCCCGCTCGAAGGAAACTCTTTTGAATTGGACAATCAGACAGTGTACAGGAAGCTTAAAGCTTTCCTTATCGATTCGCCCGGATGGGCATGGATTGAACCCCATGATGCCGCAGAGAATGGTAGGGCCGCATACATGGCATGGACAGCGCATTATAATGGCGAAGGGGAACTTAGCAAACGTACGGCGATTGCGAAAGCGAAGCTCAATCAAGTTCATTATTGGAATGAGCGCAGCATGAGTTTTGAAAAGTGCACGGAAATAATGACTAAGTGTTTTAATACACTACATAAGGATATTGACCAGAGATTCTCAGACAGGCAGAAAGTCGAAAAGTTGCTGAAAGCAATCCGCTGTCAGGAAGCGGAACTTTTGGCCGCGAAGGCCGTCATTGACCAACAATACCCCAGAGATTTTATTGGTGCATGCGGGTATTTCTCACAACAGGTGGCGCGTATTCATGGATCTGCGCAATTGGAATATAAACAATCGAGGAGCAAAAAGCGTGGCATCTACGCCATTGATACTCGTGGAGGTCGCGGCAGTCGAGCGCGTGGCCGTTTCGGCCGTAGTGGCAATCGAGGCGCACGTGGAAATAACGCCGGAAGAGGCGGCTCCGGTAGTGGAGCGCAAGTTATTATTAACGGCATTGATGTAACGGACCCGAACCGTAATTTTACAGCGCAAGAGTGGGAGGCCTTGGGCCCCAATAATGGGCGAGCTATTGTCTTACAGATGCGAGAACGCGCGAGCGGTCGGGGCAATCGTGATGGACGTGGCCGAGGCAGAGGTCGCGGACGTGGTGGAAACGAACGAAATATCAGCGCTGCAAGCGTGGAAGAACATGCACAGGATGAAGAGGGACCTCCTGCTAATAATGCTGGTGGAGACCGCGGTGGGAGGAACGGATGCGGCTTTGGCCGTGGCGCATATGGAGGAGGTCATAGCTGACTCCTTGGGCCACTAGTACTCTTGATGATACTAGTGCTGCCCACCCTCATATCTCGATACAAACGACACAAGAAACGGAAACGAGAACCGAGAAATGTCTATATTATTACAAAGCGTCATGTTGGAAGAATGCAGACTCGTGATATACGGCAAGTACAAAATCAAACACGGGCAGGTTTTATCGCTCGTAATGAAATGGATACACATGCGGACACGTGTTGTGCCGGCTCCAATTGGAGTCTAATGGAACTAACCGGGGAAGTCTGTGACGTAAACCCCTTTCTTAACTCGTATGATCCGGTTACAGAGATCCCGGTAGCGAGGTGTTGTACGGTTTGGACCGACCAAGAAAGCAGCACTGAATATCTTATTGTTGCCGACCAGATGTTATGGTTTGGAACTCTAATGGAAAATTCTCTTATCAACCCCAACCAATTACGTGCGTATGGTGTCGTGGTCAATGATGATCCTTTCGATTCGACTCGAGGGTTTGGCGTCGATACAGACGATGTTTTCATTCCGTTCGACACCACGGGGACAGTGATATACTTTGAGTCACGTGTGCCCACTGAGTGGGAGAAAACACATTTGCCTATTATTCTTGTTACAGGCGATACATGGAGCCCGAGCGATGAAGTGCTATACCCGGGAAAACAAAGTCGCGAAGATATTGAGATGCGAAATATACGGTCACTTACATCCGGCATGACAAGGCGACAGATACATTCTATAACGTCCGATGAAACAAAAGCGCAGATTCAACGATATGGAGAAACCGATATCAAACTTGGTAAGATTTCATGCGTATATAACCCAAAGGATTTTTGCGAACATCTTGTCTCGGCAGTCAATATTGCAACAACATATCATGACGACATCGATCGATGGGAAAATGAGCGGAAGGTCTCAAGCATTGTTACGAATGATCGGCACTCCAAGTTTACGGCAGAGGAGTTGGCGCGAAAGTGGAACATTGGAATCCAGACTGCCAAGGATACCATTCAAGTGACAACACAACATGGAATACGAACTGCGATACACCCGATGACAAGGCGACTTCGAGTCGACCATTTGAACCTACACCGACAAAGACTAAGAGGAACTTGGTACTGCGACACATTGTTGTCGAAGGTAAAGTCAAAATTGGGCAATACATGTGCTAATGTTTACACTCAGGGAAAGTTTACTCGGGTAGTCCTGATGACGTTGCATAAGGATGCCGGTAAATCATTGATTGATTTTACAGACGATGTTGGAATTCCAGAACGGCTTATTACAGACGGAGCAACGGAGTTCACAGGAAGACACACTGAATTTATTAAAGAAGTACGTCGGATGCGAATAATGCTACACACGTCGGAACAAGGGCGCAAGAATCAGAATCACGCGGCCGAGAGAGAAATCGGTACGTTAGCAAAGCGTTGGAGGCTGCGAATGACAAAGAAGAAGGTGCCAAAGCGTCTCTGGGACTTTGGTCTCGTGTATGAAAGTGAGTTGTTATCGCGGATGGCTCGTGGTAGCAACCGAAGAACGGGATATGAAGAAGTCACTGGGCAAACACCGGACATTAGTGAGTGGCTGGATTTTGAATTTTATGATCTTGTGTGGTGGCTGGATCGTCCAGTCAAACCGAATGTGACAGATTACCAGCGTCGGCTGGCTCGTTGGCTTGGTGTGTCTCACAGGGTCGGATCGGACCTTTGTTACTGGCTCATGACGGAGAGTGGCAATATCGTGTCGAAGACATCGGTTGAACATGTAACCCGAGATGATCATTTACAGGCTGACAAGAAGGTGGAGATTGAAGACTTTAATCGAAAGCTTGATGACGCACTTGATGAGGCTAATTTTATAATCGACGGCGATGGCGAATATGACACTTGGTACTTGGACGATACCGAGGAAGAGGACTTAAACCCAGGTGTCGTGCAGACGATTGATGCTGGATATACCAAGCACCGAGGATTACGGGGACATGCTCGTAGAAGAAAAACCAGAAGAACATGATGAAGAG
>CAILVZ010000280.1 GCA_903837825.1 Akkermansiaceae bacterium
GTCAAATGATGAAGGCGATGGATGAGAACTTCAAAGAAGACATCAAGGTCGAGTTGGAAATCAACCCACGCCACCCGCTGATGAAAAAACTCGCCGAGGCCAAGGACTCAAACCCCGAGCTGGCAAAACTGGTGGCACTTCAATTGTTAGACAACTCGTTGATTGCGGCAGGCCTGTTAGAAGATGCTCGCAACACAGTTTCCCGCATGAATACCCTCATGGAAAAGGCGATGGGCTAATGACCATCTCCTGTCCCAAATGCCACAGCAGTCTCAGTGTTCTCAAGTCCACGCTTGGGACTCGCGTGAGCTGCACCGAATGCCGCCATCCGTTCTATTCAAGCGATCGCCACCACCACGGTGAAACCTTCGTCATCTACGATTTGGAGACCACGGGGCTCGACCCTCACCAGGAAGAGTTCATCCAGATCGCAGCGATGCGTTTCACCGCCGGCAGCTTACGCGTCGAGGAGACCTTCGCCCGCTTTGCAAAACCGCGGCGGCCGATCTCTTCATTCATCGAGAGCTACACGGGTATCGGCAACCGTCACGTTGCCCATGCGGACCGCCCTGAAGAAGTGTTGTGCGAGTTTTCAAGATGGTCGGGCGATGCCACCTTGATCGCTCACAATGGATTGAAATTTGACAGCAAATTTCTAGCAGCCACCTGCCAGCGTCACGACTTACCGATGCGTGTGGTGGACAGCATCGACTCGATCCACCTATCGAAAATGTTGTTTGGCAATGCACGTGGGACAGGTCACTCGCTCGACCACCTCGTCAGCCGGCTACGAATCCCATCCCAAGGGGCGCGCCGTCACGATGCCCGTGGGGACGTCCAGATTTTGGGCGATGCCGTTGCCTCGCTGTGGCGGCACCTCCAGCTCGATACTGCGTTCAACGGTGTACGCCGTCACGAAGCGATCCTGCCGAAGCTTCACTGATCCTTTCGCTAGACTGAATGGCCACCCACCAGACGTTGGCACGTCGCTTCATCCACCACCTCGCAGAGGCGGTAGCCCTCTCCCTGTCTGGGAATCGTCATCATCAACGCATCACGCTCATAAGGGGATGGAAATTCCACGCCGATGAGCGCCCTACCGACCCGCTCGCCGGACTGACGGTAGTTGAAGTAGCAAAGGCTGGCATTGCCTTTGATGCGCTGGTCAAGGAATTCGCGGAGCGCTCCGGGGCGCTCGTAAAAATCGAGTCGGAGGAAAATCGCATTTTTGAGCAAATCCCCGCGAAGTGGAATCGCCCGGAAGGCAACATCAAGCGCACCTGTTAGATCTTCCCACGCGAATCCATGTGCCGCGAGCTTCGCCGGCAATGCATCCAACCTTTCGGGAGTGTCCGAATTTAATGTGAAAACTGGCCACGCGTCCTGCTCATCGGTTTTCCCATACTGAAAGTCCGCGATGTCGAGGCCATCAAAAC
Source organism: Akkermansiaceae bacterium (assembly GCA_903837825.1). Lineage (GTDB taxonomy): Bacteria > Verrucomicrobiota > Verrucomicrobiia > Verrucomicrobiales > Akkermansiaceae > Luteolibacter. The sequence goes on from CAILVZ010000280.1 coordinate 1,437, forward strand.
ACTGACTGAGCAGCTCTAACATGGTGCCTGAACGCTCGGGGATGCAAACACGCAGCGTTCGGCGACTCTTGGACTCAGAACCTAACGTTTGAGCAATGACTCCCAGTTGAAGAAAGTCGATGTTGGCCCCGCAAAGAATCACGAGAACGCGCTTGCCCAAGAGTGCAGCACGATTTTTTAACGCAGCAGCCAATCCCATCGCACCTGATGGCTCAGAAATGCAACGCAACCCACCCCACATCGTGCGGATGGCATCACTGACCTCGGCATTGCTGACGGTCTCGATCCGGTTGAGCGTTTGGCGGCAAATTTCAAATGGCAATTCACCCGCTTTCCGAACCGCAGTGCCATCGCAGAATAGATCTAAATTTTCGAGGGTGACCGGATGACCTGCGCCGAAGGCAGCCAACATCGACGCCTGCCCCTCGCCCTCGACCCCAACAATCTCGATGTCTGGCCAGTAGGTCTTGAGCCAAGTCGAAACGCCCGCCGCCATGCCGCCCCCGCCGATTTGCAAGTATGCGGCATCGAATGGTCCCTGACCGGATAGAACGACCTCATCGGCCAAGGTTCCCTGCCCCGCGATCACTCTGAGGTCATCGTAGGCATGAATGTAAACCGCGCCAGTGGAAGCTTCTTCGGCACGAGCGGCGAAAACCGCCTCATCGTAACTATCGCCTGCGAGGTGCACCTCGACCCATTCGCGCCCATGATTGCGCACCGCGTCTTGCTTCACCTTCGGAGTCGAGCGCGGCATGAAAATTTTCGCACGGATCCCGAGTTGCCGCGCGGCCAAGGCCACCCCTTGTGCATGGTTTCCTGCGGATGCGGTGACCACACCACGAGCGGCCTCGGGGCGGCTCATGACCGCCATCCGATTGCACGCACCGCGCCACTTGTAGGCCTTTACCGGCGACAAGTCCTCGCGCTTCACCCAGATTTCAGGGCCTGGGCCAGGCAGGTCGAGACGCTCCAGCGGCGTGGCTTGGGCGAAGCGATACACTCGCTCACGAGCCAGCAAGATTTCTTGCCGCAATTGCTGATCCAGCACCAAACCCTCAGTTTCCATCCGCGAGGGTTGCCCAAAACCGGCACCCTCTGCAAGGTAAGTTTCAGATTCCCATCCTCATTAGAAAAAAACGGCAACCCTCGCGGGCTGCCGTTTTAATAAGATCAGAGATCCGTGTGATGAAAATCAAATCCCCTTCTTCACCACGTCGGTGAGGAGATCGATCACACGGTTCGAGTAGCCCCACTCGTTGTCATACCAGCTGATCAGCTTGAAGAACGTCGAGTTGAGCTCGATCGATGAACCCGCGTCGAAGATCGACGAGCTCTTGTCGTGAATGAAGTCGGTCGAAACCACTTCGTCATCCGTGTATGCGAGGATGCCTTTGAGGTAGGTTTCCGAAGCCTTCTTGAGAGCCGCCTTGATCTCAGCGAGCGAAGTTTCCTTGGTAGTCTTTACGGTGAGGTCGACAGCAGAAACTGTAGGAGTCGGCACGCGGAAGGCCATACCGGTGAGCTTACCAGCCACTTCTGGGCAAACCAACGCGACCGCCTTAGCGGCACCCGTGGTCGATGGGATAATGTTGATCGCAGCGCTGCGGCCACCTTTCCAATCTTTCTTGGATGGACCGTCCACTGTCTTTTGCGTGGCAGTGTAGGAGTGAACCGTGGTCATGAGACCCTCAGCAATGCCAAATCCTTCCTTGAGAAGCACGTGAACCAGCGGCGCAAGGCAGTTGGTAGTGCAGCTTGCGTTCGAGATGATGTGATGGATCGCTGGATCATACTTATGATCATTCACGCCGACCACGAAGGTAGCATCCTCACCCTTCGCAGGTGCAGAGATGATGACTTTTTTCGCACCGGCGGTGATGTGGCCCTTGGCCTTGTCAGCTTCGGTGAAGAGACCTGTCGACTCGATGACGACATCGACACCGAGTTCTTTCCATGGGAGACCTTCTGGCGAGCGAGCGCTCACGACCTTGATTTCGTGCCCGTTGACGATGATGACGTCGTCCTCTTCAAGCTCAGGGGAGGATTTCTTCGAGGAAACCGTTCCAGCGAAGCGGCCCTGAGTGGAGTCATACTTCAGCAAGTAGGCAAGGTTGTCGGCAGGAACAATATCGCCCACGGCGACGACGTTAAAAGTGGTTCCAAGGTGGCCTTGTTCGACGAGGGCACGAAAGACGAGGCGGCCGATGCGGCCGAATCCGTTGATGGCGATGGTGGTCATGTCAGTATTTGAAGGTACCGAGGCAGCTCTTCCGCCCGGCGGCCGGATTGTGCACGATCAATGCCAGCCGTCAATCATCGGAGCAAAAAGGATGAAAAAACTCTGCAAATTTGAAAGATTTACAGGGAAACCCGCGGGAACTCACGCAAGCAAGGTCGTGCAAAACACCCACAACCCACTGGGCCGCATCAAGCAAGTGCTTGCCTAATGCCACCCCACCCGCACTGATGCCACGCGATCTCTTGCCCGCTCACATCTCCAGCAGGAGACGCGTGGGCGACTCGAGGCAATCCTTGATGCGAATCAGGAAGGTCACCGCCTCTTTGCCATCCACCAACCGGTGATCATAGCTGAGCGCGAGGTACATCATCGGACGGATCACCACTTGACCATTCACCGCAACGGGGCGCTGCTGAATCGTGTGCATCCCAAGAATGCCGCTTTGTGGAGGATTGAGGATCGGCGTGCTTAATAGAGACCCGTAAGTGCCACCGTTAGAGATCGTGAACACACCGCCTGTTAGATCCTCGATGGTGATCTTGCCATCTTTGGCCTTCTTCGCGTAGTCCAGAATCTCCTTCTCGATCTGCGCGAACGACTTCTGATCTACGTCGCGGAGGACAGGAACGATCAAACCCTTTTCCGTGCCGATCGCCACGCCGATGTCATAGAAATGATTTTCAATGATGTCAGTACCATCGATGCGACCATTGACGGAAGGCACATCCTTGAGTGCTTGAGCCACCGCCTTGACGAAGAACGACATGAACCCGAGCTTCACCCCGTGTTTTTTCATGAAGTCATCTTGCACCTGTTTGCGCAGATCCATCACTGAACTCATGTCCACCTCGTTGAAGGTGGTTAGAATCGCCGCAGTTTGTTGAGCGTTCACCAAATGCGTGGCGATCTTGCGGCGAAGCATCGACATCTTCTTCCGCGTCGTCCGACCCTCATGAACGTCCGATGGAACCACCCGTTCAACAGGGCTCACCGGTGCCGAAAAATCTGGCTTCACCGCATCAGCACTCAGGGCAGGCGCGGGTGCAGGTGCGGATGCGGGTGCGGGAGTCGCCACTGCCTGAGCTACAGGCGCGGCCGCAGCTTGGGGTGTGGGAGCCGCTTGACGCACAGGAGCCGGCGTGGCGGAGGCCGAAGCCGTTGCGCTTGCATCAATGGTCGCGATGATCGCACCGATCGAAACTTCTTCGCCCTCGGGTGTTAGAATTTTCAAGCAACCAGAAACGGGTGCTTCGAGTTCGTTTGAAACTTTGTCGGTTTCTAGGGTCACCAGCACCTCCCCTTTCACCACCATGTCGCCATCATTCTTGCGCCACTTCGCCACATTCGCGGAAGTGATCGATTCACCTGCGGCGGGCACCTTAAGTTCGATGACACCCCCAGAAACCGTCGCTGGCGCTGGAATCGGAGCTGCGGGTGCAGCCACCGCGGCTGGAGCAACTGCGCCTGCTTCGCCGGAAATCCGTGCGATCACCGTGCCGATCGAGACTTCCTCACCCTCGACCACTAAAATTTCCAATGTGCCAGCAGCGGGAGCTTCTAGCTCGTTCGAAACCTTATCGGTCTCGAGTGTCACTAGAATTTCGCCCACCTTGACGGTGTCTCCATTTTTCTTGTGCCAGCGGGCAACATTCGCGGAAGTGATCGATTCGCCTGCGGCGGGAACTTTTACGTCGATGGACATGGATGAAGCGTGTTGAGAGTTGAGAAAAAATGAGAAGTGTTAGATTTCGAAGGCTCGGGCGACCAGCGCCTTTTGCTCGCGGTAGTGCATTGCCTTCGATCCGGCTGCAGGACTGGAAGCAGTTCCTCGGCCAGCGTAGCGGATTTTTGAACCTGCCACCTCTTCAAGACGAGGCGCGATGTAAGACCAAGCCCCCATGTTTCGAGGTTCTTCTTGGCACCAAATAAAGTTCGAGCAGTTTGAGTAAACGCCGATGATCGCCTTCACGAGATCTTCATGGAATGGATAAAGTTGTTCTATCCGTACGATCGCTGCGTTGCCAATCCCCTTCTCATCACGAGCCGCAACGAGATCATAGTAAACCTTACCACTGCAGAAAATGATCCGATTCACATCGGCCGGATTTGAGAATACCTTGGGATCGGGCAGAACCTCTTGGAAGCACGTGCCTTCGGTGAAATCGGATTCCTGGGATACTGCTTCTGGGCGACTGAGCAAACTCTTGGGCGTCATGAGCACCAAGGGTTTTCGGTAATCACGATGCTTTTGGCGGCGGAGCGCGTGGAAATACTGAGCGGGGGTCGTGAAGTTTCCGACAATCATGTTCTTGTCCGCGCAAAGCTGGAGGAAACGCTCGAGACGTGCACTGGAATGCTCTGGACCCATGCCTTCGTAGCCATGAGGCAACAACATCACGAGATCGGTGGGCGTCTGCCATTTGGATTCCGCCGATGAAATGAACTGATCGATGATCACTTGGGCGCCATTCGCGAAGTCGCCGAACTGGGCTTCCCAAAGCGTCAGCATGCTTGGGTAGGACAACGAGTAGCCATAGTCGAATCCGAGCACTGCGAATTCAGACAAAAATGAGTTATGAACACAGAACTTTGCCTGTGATGGATCGATGTGCTCTAACGGAATATATCTTTCCCGAGTCTCGTAGTCATAGAAGACCGCGTGGCGCTGCGAAAAAGTTCCGCGGCGGCAATCCTGCCCGGACAAACGAACCGACCTACCTTCTAACAGGAGCGATCCAAAGGCGAGCGACTCCGCGAAAGCCCAGTCGATCGGGCCACCATTGGCGAGCACCTCGACACGTCGTGGAATGAAACGCTTCTCGAGCGTGGGATTCAGATTGAAGCCTGCTGGGATCGTGGTGAGAACCTTGCCGATCTTCTGAATCTGCTCCGAAGCAATGCCCGTGGCAACAGGTGCATGAGAATAGACAGGCTGAACCACTCCCGTGGAACCACTGAATGCGGTCCGATCGCCTGCTTCTTGGAGAGCAACCATTTTCTGATAGCCATTTTCCAACGTATCCCAAATCGATTGTTCAAGCGCCTCGAGGTCTGCTTGAGAAATGAGTCCCTCAGCAACCAATTGCTGCTTGTAGATCACGCCGAACGTCGGGCGATCCGCGATTTTTTTGGCGATGATTGGTTGAGTGAATGCCGCTTGATCCGCCTCGTTGTGACCTTGTCGGCGATAACAATACATGTCGATGACGATGTCGCGGCCGAATTTCTGGCGGAATTCCAAAGCGAAGAGCGCGGCCCAATAAAGCTCCATTGGCTCCTCGCCATTCACATGAAGGATGGGAGCCTCCACCATTTTCGCCACATCGGTCGCATAGTCCGTTGATCGAGCATCTGCTGGAGACGTGGTGAAACCGATTTGGTTATTGATGATCAAATGGATCGTTCCCCCGGTACGATACCCCTTCAACTGAGAAAGATTGAGCACTTCCGCCACCGAGCCTTGGCCAGCAAAAGCAGCGTCCCCGTGAAGCAAGATCGGCAGTACCCGGCCTCGATCGATCTCACCGGCTTCTTCACTCAGGACGCGTTGGCGTGCGCGGGCTTTGCCTTCGACGATCGAATTCACGGCCTCCAAGTGGCTTGGATTCGCGGCGAGGCTGACGCGCACCTTGCCATCGGGAAGTTCACGAACACTTTCGTAACCGAGGTGGTATTTCACATCGCCGTCACCCGCAACCAGGTCAGGCTCGTAGTTCGGGGTGAACTCGTACAAGACCGTGGTAAGCGATTTGCGGACAAAATTAGCGAGGACGTTCATGCGCCCGCGGTGCGACATGCCCATTTCGATTTCCTTGACCCCATGGGACGGGCAAGCCTCAAGCAAGGCATTGAGAAGGATCATCGCACCCTCACCGCCCTCGTACGAAAAGCGTTTTTCCCCGAGGAATCGTTTTCCAAGGAAATTTTCAAATGACTCTGCCTCAAGCACCCAGCGGAGCGAGTTGAGCTTTTTGGTTGGGCTCTGATCGAGGTGCAGGGCGTGGTTCTCAATCCGTTCGCGCACCCAGTGGCGCACGGTGGTGTTGTGAATGTGCATGAACTCGAACCCGATTTTCCCTGAATAGGTCGCCTCAAGTGCGGTCACCATGTCACGGAGCTTCATGCGGTCGCCATGGCGGAAAAAGGCATTCCACACCTCACGATCGAGGTCAGCAGGGCTAAGGCCGAATTGCTCGAGGTTCAACCGTGGATTCCGCTCGGGCGCATTCAAAGGGTTGATACCAGCCTGCGTGTGGCCGAGAGTACGGTAGTTGTAAATCAAACTCACCACTTTGCCAAAAAATGCCAGATCCGCATCCGAGGCCGGCGCCGACGAACCCTTGGAAGCGGTAGCTGCATCCTCCTTGCGCTTCACTTGGGCGGAACCCAGCTCAAATCCCTCAAAAAAGGCGGCCCATGTCGGTTCAACCGAACTCGGATCCTCGCACCAATGGGCGTATTTTAACTCCAATAAATCAGCGTTCTGTCGCGGCGAAACCGAAGAGTTCATGAGAAATAAGTAAAAGATCAGGCGAGCCCGCGAATTTCCCGCTTGGCCCGCCACGCACGGCACTTCATTAAAGGGCGCACAGGAGAACGTCAACCGTTCAGCAACGAATTTCACCGCAAATCCAAAATCTGGCAACCATGATCGAAGTCCACCATCTCACCAAGCGCTATGCACGCCACGAAGCCGTCCGCGACATTAGCTTCTCTGTGGCCCGCGGCGAAATCGTCGGGTTTCTAGGGCCTAATGGTGCTGGGAAGACCACGACTCTGCGGATGCTGACAGGCTATCTCCCACCCACCTCGGGCACCGCCAGCATCGCCAACCACGATATTTTTCGCGATTCAATCGAAGCGAGGCGAAAAATCGGATACATGCCGGAAAATGTCCCACTCTATGAGGACATGCGCATTCGTGAATACCTAAAATTCCGGGCCGAGCTCAAGGGCCTCAGTGGAAGCACCACCCGGCGCAGAGTGGACGAGGTGATCGACACGTGTGGGCTTGGCAACGTGCACCGCAAGATGATCAAGACTCTCTCCAAAGGCTACCGCCAGCGCGTGGGATTGGCAGACGCCCTCGTTCATGACCCCGAACTGCTCATTCTCGACGAGCCCACGAACGGACTCGATCCGAACCAAATCCGCCAGATTCGGGAATTGATCCGCCACCTCGGGCAGTCCCACACGGTTCTCATTTCCACCCACATTCTCTCAGAAGTTGAAATGACCTGCAACCGAGTGATCATCATCGATGGCGGGAAAATCAAAGCCGCCGACACCCCTGCCAATCTCGTCGGACAGATGCGGGCAGCAGGCAGAATCCAAGCCGAAATCCAAGCCAATCCAGAGGTGGTGACTGCCGCGCTGAAGCGACTGGATAACGTGAAAAAGGTCACTCCCGAGCTATTAGAAGATGACTGGGTCCGCTACACAATTTGGGAAGATTCCAGCTCAGACACCCGCGAGTCCATCGCGCAACTCACCAGTCAATCTGGCTGGCCACTCCGCTCGCTCTTCCGCCATGTGGCAACACTCGAAGATGTCTTCGTCGAACTCACGCGCAAGGATTGATCACGCCTAACCGATTTTTCATCAGTCGCCCAAGCCCTTCGCGTAAACTTCGTCCTCGGTGAAAACAATCATCATCGGGCGGCAACAAACTTCGCAGTCGTAATCCACCTCGGCGGGCATTTCATCCGGATGAGGCACCGCAACTTCAAAGACCTCAAAACAGGTCGGACAAGTGACTTCGGCAAGTTCCATGACTGATTTTCGCACGATTTGCGCAGATTTCCAGCCCAGATCCGCAATGCTCACCGATCGAGGAAATTTCTAATCAACCGAAGACCCGCGTCTTGGCTTTTTTCCGGATGAAACTGGCAGGCAAAAAGCCTTCCTCGCTCAACAGCTCCCGCAAACGTTTGCGCACCATAGGTCGTCTGCGCCACCACGTCATCTTGGCACGTCGGCTCCGGAAAATAGGAATGAATGTAGTAGAAATAAGGATCCACTCCAAGCCCATACCAAACCTCGGTCTCACCGCGCACCGCCATGGCGGAGTTCCATCCCATATGGGGGATTTTTAGGCCATCCTCCGACTGAAAGCGTCGGACCTTGCCGGACACCACCCCCAGTCCAGCAACCCCTGGTGCCTCCTCGCTGGAATCAAAAAGAATCTGATAGCCAACGCAAATCCCAAAATAGGGCCGATCGGCTGCCATCCAATGTTTGAGAAATGAAGCAAGCCCACGCGCTTCAAGCCTCGCCATGGTATCACCAAATTCACCCTGGCCCGGAAGTAGTAAGTGAGTGACATCACCCACTTGATCTGGGCTAGCAATGATCACAGGATCCTGCCCGAGCGCACGCAAGGCGTTGGCGACGCTACGGAGATTTCCACCGCCATAATCGATGATGCCAGTCTTCACAATGCGTCCTTGGTGCTTGGGATCCCGATGACCCTCGGATCACGCTGACAAGCATCGCACAGCGCGCGGGCGAGACCTTTGAAAATCGCCTCGGCGATGTGGTGCCCATCGCGTCCATAGAGCAACTCCACGTGAATGTTGGCACGCAGATTGGCGGCAAGGGCGCGGCAAAATTCTTCGACCAGCGTGAACGGCATGTTCGGTGCCGAGGGCGTACCGGCAGGCGCCCTGAATTCGAGATGTGGCCGATTGCTTAAATCGACGACCACCCGCGCCAAGGTTTCATCCATCGGCAGATAGGCGCAACCGTATCGGCGGATCCCCTCTTTCGTCCCGAGTGCTTCGCGCAAGCAATCACCAATGACGATTCCCGTGTCCTCGACGGTGTGGTGGTAATCCACCTCGACATCCCCAATCGTCTTCACCTTTAGGTCAAACAGGCCATGCTTTGCAAACAGCGTCAACATGTGATCAAAAAACGGAACTCCTGTTTCGATTTCCGAAACCCCTGAACCATCGAGATCGATTGACAATTCGATGGAGGTCTCGGCGGTCTTGCGGCTTCGACTGGCAGTGCGTGTGTTAGACATGAATCAATTGTTTTGGATCAATCCTCGGCGAGACGTGGAATTTAAGGATTTGGCTACTGCAAACTTGCCCCCTGCAATGCTTCCAGCAATGCCTTTGGAGTAGAAACAACCATACCCTCTCTCCCCGCAAAACTGACGGAAACCGATCCATCGGGCACACCCTCATTGGGCACGGCTTCACGCCGCTGAATCAGCCGAAGCGGAAGCCTTTGCACCGCAAGCTTGAACTCGCTTGTTAGATTCGCACCGATAAGAAGAGTCACCGGATAGTGACGAGTGATCATGGCCGACAACAGATCGGTGTGGATCATCGGCTGTTCGACAGCAAAGTTCGGCAGTGGCGTGACCAAGTCGCTGAAGCTTTGGAGCAGAGGCCGCTTTTGCGCCGCGAGACGGCACTCGACCGACGAAAAAACTCCCGCGGTGGACTCGCCAAAAAGCATCGAAAGATCGGTAATCGGCAAATCCAGCACCTTGGCATCATCGGGACATTCCTTGAGGAAACTGGAATCCACAAATGATTCGGTCGCGGTGGTCGCCAGATCCTCGGACCAATGGGTCCATTTCCGATCCAAGGTGATGTCTGAAACATCGAGACTCGCCTGCAAGGCTAGCCCGTAGAGAAACGCCCGCCCCGCACGAATCGATTTAGGCGCGTCCTTTGAGAAAACATTGAGCCTCGGCCCGTCAGCAAAAGCCACCTTCGACTTTTCTAACAACGCGACCGCCTTGTCTCGATAGCTCACATCCCCCGTCACTCCAAATGCACATGCGTAGGCTGAGACCATCAGGAAACTCGAAGTCGCATAAGAACAATCATTCCGGATGGAATTCCCCAAGCGGCGGTTCCGAACCTGCAGCAACTCATTTCGGATTCGCTCAAGCCGTCCAGAAAACTCCTCGATCGACTGGGATTGTTCCTTCGCAAGCTCTGCAGTGGTTTGGCTGAATCCCAAGCTATTGAGCCGGAAATTCGAGCGGGAAGGATCCGCATCCATCGGCAAGTTTCCCAGCTCGGTCATCCCATTGAGCTTGATCCACCAATCCGCATCCTCAGCCGATAGTGCCTTTTTAACGTCTTCAATTTTCCAAAGCCACTGCGACGCATCCGCCGTTAGGCTCACACCCGCCGCAAACAATCCTTCCGCTGTCATGAATTGCCTCTCGGTATAGGCGATCGCAGCCAACATTTTTTCTAAGACTCGCGCATCGTTCGTCGCCCGATAGACATTCGCCAATGCCGTCACCGCCCGCGCTTGCGAAAGACAGTCGTTTTGGAAATTGGGCAATGCCCACGACAACCTTCCGCGCGAAGCAAAGATCCCTCCATCCAGCGGATCAAACATCGCACTCGGCAACAAATCCGTGATGAGCTCATGCGTCACCCCCAAGCAGCGAGCACGCAACTCTTTTGGCAAGCCGGGATGGGTGGCAACGCTCGAAAGCAAATCCAATGCGCCCGAGGGGAAACAACCTCCTGAGTTGTCAAGGCTGCGGGAAACCAGATCATAAAAGCCAGCAAGCCGGTCAATCGCGATCAGGGAATCCTCTGCGGGCTTAGCACTCACCTCTGCCAAGAGCTTGCGCTGGGAGATTCTCTGCCTCCGGTTACCGTTGTCCATGCCGCTGTTTCGCCGAATGTATGCAGCATCCTCCGACCACATGCGCGACACCGTCTCGTTGGAGTCGTTGAATTGCGACACCGCCTCGGCGGGCGAGGAAACGATCGGCACCCACGCCACCGGCATCCGCTCAGGGGTGAACCAAATGAAAAGCGGAAATTGCATTGGCTGCTGGATCTCCCCGCAAAGATCTGCACAAAGAAGCCCGATTTCCCGCGAAGCATCACCGTCTACCAAGACTGGCACGTAACGGTCGTTGATGATGGAGAGCACATGGGAATCTCTTGCAAGGCGCTCCATCACCTCCTTGGACTTGAAATCTTGCGGCATCGCGATCACTGCAAAAACTAGCCGGTTTGCCGCATTGGCCCGCTCAAATGATTCCGCGGTCCACGGCTGCCAGTGGATCGCTGAAATCGCTTGGCTCTGATAGATCTCACCCGGCAAACCACCCAACCCATTCACCCTCAACTCAGGAGCGATGACCGCTTGGTGAATGACCTCTTTCGCCACCGCAACATTTTGCTTGCGACACCCCACAACAAGAAACAAGCCACAAAGCACCGCCGCGTTCGCAACCCAATGGAAAGAGCGTTTAGCTTTCATCATAAAAAAGAAATCAACCTGTCAGCACCTTGACGACGCGATCATGAAGAAAAGACTTCCGCAATTGCAAGCTCAAGCTACGCTTACCCCCATCAGTTCCTGACTTTCGCGTGACCAGCATTGCCGTTTCAAGCCAAAAAGGAGGGGTGGGTAAAACCACCGTCTCAATCAACCTCGCCCACGCATTCGCAAGCGCTGGGATCAAAACCCTGCTCATTGATGCCGACCCACAGGGTTCAGTCGGACTCTCCCTGACTCGGCAGTCTCGACTTCTGACCGGCTTTTACGACTACCTCGCAAACCCACAAATCACGGTCGAGCAACTGATCATCCCCACCCGGCTACCCACGTTTTCGCTCATGGCAAGCGGCCAAGGCAGTGACTACGAATCAGGCAGCGGTGGCATGGGAGCCCACCTCGCACGCGTCCGCTCGCTGATTCGTATTGTCGCGGCACAGGGCTTCGACCTTTGCCTCATCGATACCGCTGCGGGCCTCTTCGGCGTCAGCGGTGACATCATCTCATCGGTCGATGCAATCATGATCCCTCAGCAATAGGAGCAACTCGGGATCCGTTCAGTCCCGAAACTTCTTGAAGGACTCAACCGTCTCCGCGTGATGAACCCACGCCTTAGCGTCTTGGGGATTTGCCTCACGATGGTGCAACATGACCTCCCAGAGAGCACCGAGGCAGCTGCAGCCCTGCGCCAGTTGCTACCAGCCGAAATGATGTTCCAAACCCAAATCCCGCGCGATGGGCTGTTTGTTCGCGCCAGCGCCCGTGGCCTGCCCGCAGGAGCCCTTGCAGAGGGTGCCGCCGCTCAAAAGATTTTCCAATCCCTGCGCGCAGAGATCGAAACCAAACTTAATCCAAACGGCAACTTCCAACCCCGCCCCTTCTAATGGATCCGATTCACACATGGCTTGACCCCGCCGCCGTCCGACAACTCGTAGACCGCCTGCTGAATCCTAACCCCAAAACAACAAATGCTGCCACAGGAATGGGCTTTGACGACTCATTTGTTGGCTTCGAGGCTGACCCATCCGCAGCCGAGCAAGCCACACCGACGACCTCACTCACGTTTTCCGCGCGCCTCAACTCATTTGCCGACTGGCTGCGTCAGGATTTTGCTGCCACTGGGATTTTTATTCTAGATGACGAGGGAATAATCGCATTTAGCGATGGGGAACATGAATCCTTCCTCAACCTCGCGAGAAATCTCGTATCTTCCCGATCCCCCACCCCTTCACTGAATGCTCCGGTTCATTTAAAAATCGCCACTAAGATGAATCTGGTATTGATTCCCACCAAACCAACGAATCCACGCTTCCTCGTCGCGGCGTTGATACCGGAGCATCCACAAGCTTCAACGTTCCAACGGATCTCGGAAAATTTTCCAAACCCCTGATGCTCGATCCCGCTGACATTTGCATGGGCTCTAGCCGAATGATCATTATTGATTGAAATCCAAATCATCGGACCCAAACCCATGCCTCGCATCACCATCCATGTTCCTGGACTGACGTCCCAGCCCTACCACATCGAATTGGATCGTCCTCTCATCACCTTGGGGCGTGGAAACGACAACGACGTGGTCATCGCTTCGAGCTCCGTCTCGACCCACCACGCGGAACTGAAGCGCACGGCAAGCGGCTACGAGCTCCATGACGTCGGATCCACCAACGGAATCATGGTGGATGAAGTTCGCCACATGATCCTTTCCCTCGACAAAGATTGTACCGTCTACCTAGGCGATGCATCGATGCATTTTCTCCTCAGTGACGAGGAACTTGCCACGCTTGGTGAAAAGAAATCGGCCGTTGCCCCCTCTCCCCAGCGGGCCGCCGCGGCAACTGTAGCTCAAGAATCATCTCCCGCGTCAACGCTCGACCATCTTGTGGCCACGACCATCGTGTTGCTTCTTGCCGCACTGGCATTTTTTGCAGGTCTGGCGCTTCGCCACCAAAAAGAAACAGGAGCCTCACTGATTCAAGACATCATGACGAAGCAAGGGAGCAAAGTGTCAGGGCACTGATCGGAAAATTTCTAAAACCAGGTTAGAGATCCGCCTCCTCATTTAGCCTAAGCCAGCGTGCCAAGCCGTAGGCCACCAGATAAACCACCCCGAACGACCAAAGCACGTCGCTCGGCCAATGCGCCCCCTTGGCAATCCGAGCAAGGCCCACAAACACGCCGAAGATAATCCCCGCCGCTAGTAACCCCTGAGCCAAGCGACGACGACGGGCCAAAAGGATAAAGTAGGGAGCCACAAAAAAGAAACCCATCGCGGCATGCCCCGATGGAAACGATGTTCGCTTGTCACCCGCAGGGCTTTTGACCCACGCACGTTGATACTCAAAACGTCCACCGAATTCCTCGGTCTGGTTCGGACGCGGACGCCCCCAGTGGTCTTTTAAAACCACGTTGACCACAAGCCCCGGTCCAAGGGCCAGCAACAAAATCAGAAAGAAGGCAGGCTTCCGAAACCGCAGCAACTGCCGATTCCAGATTGAGACACCTAACACCGCGATCGCCAGCAACGCTGGAATCCAGCCCACCATCTGCCCGTAGCGATTTGCCAACTTAAAGCATGGAACTTCACCCATCGGCCAAGCCATCAACTTCGCATCAAAAAACCACCTCGCTACCGCCAAATCAATCGGTGCCACCCAAGACAAAATCGTGCCGACGACGAGGAAGGCCAGCACTCCCTTGATCGCGTATGGATGATTTCTCCGACTCATTTCACGCCCTCCATGCTCTCAGCCTGCTCAAAACCCTCAAACCGCCCACGATACAATTGGTAACTCAGCCTGCGCCCATTGCCCAAGTCCACATCGACCAGTCCAACGGACCTGATGCTCGAAAAACATCGTCTAACAGATTCTGTTAGATCCGATTGATCATCACCTTTGAAGTTGTAAACCACCAAGAATTCCTGGCTTTTCAATTGCTCTAAGCCACCCCAAATCTGGTACTGGCTTTCAATCTTCCCAGGCGAAGCCCAATGATAAACCTGTGGATGATCGGGCAAATAAAATGCCAACGCGCTCGCGTGATACCGGTGCCCCACGATGAGAATCGGCATATCTTTAGGCAATCCCGCCCGCTTCACATCAACGAGATCTGCGTATTCCTTCCAACCTCGCAGACGGGCGAGCGGATCAAGCTTTCCTCCCGTGAGGCCAGCCACGTGAATGACCACCGGCAGGATATACACCAAGGCGCTTAAAGCGACGGAAATCCAAAGCCCTGGCATCACCCAGCGTCGGGTCCGCTCTGGAAGCCACAACCCCTCAGCACCACCCGTCGCCTTTGCCCAACCGGCTACCAGCACAATCCCCGCCGGATAGAATGCAGCGCCCCAGTTGCCGTTCAACCCCTGGCGCAGCAACATCAGAAGCATCACCGCCAGGGGGATCCCAGAAAATGTGACCAAGAATCTCTCCCGAGACGCCAATTGCCGCCAACGCCACAATCCCGGCAACACCAACCCAACCAACAACGCAACCGTTACCGGGGAAATCACCCCAAGCTGCATCGCGACAAATTCCGCAAAGTGCTTCGGCAAATCCGCAAGTAAACTCCCCTGAAAGTGATGCTCCGTGTGCTTGAAGGTAATCCATCCATGATGCGCATTCCAAAGCACCATGGGTATCAGCGATGCGTAAGAACCGACCAACGCAATCCAAAGCCTTGGCGCTCGCAACCTTGCCCGACCCTCTTTTCCATCGGCCAACAAATACACGAACGCCAGCAGCGGAAATGTCCACATGATCTGCTTGGTGAGATGTCCGAAACCTAACGAAAACAAAAGCAGCAGCGCCGAAAGCGTGCGCCCTCGGTGACTCAGCGCGTGCTGGCATCGGTCAAATGCGAAAAGCGACACACACCAAAAAAACATCAAGGCAGCATCCACGGTCATCAGCAAACTGAACAACGCCGCCCCTGGCATCGCCGCGAACAATGCCGCTGCCAGAAAACCCGTGCTCGAGCCATACATCCTCTTGGCGAGTAAAAACATGGGTATCATGCTGCCAGTCCCAAGAAACGCCGCCCAAATCCGCACGCCAAACACGGTATCTCCACCCAACCACCCCGCCCATGCCATCAACCAAGCAATGAACGGCGGCTTGCTGAAATACCCCCAAGAAAGCCTTCGCCCCCAGTCCCAATAATACGCCTCATCCCCTGCCAAATCGACGGGAACCAGAGCGATGAACCCAGCTCTTAGAATCAAAACTCCAAAAAATAGAGCCCAAAACCATCGGGTCCACCGAGCATCTTCAGGGCATGAATCGGCCGTCTTCATGCGCTGAAGTCCGTTAAATTTTGCCCCACAATCATCCGCTAAAAATTATTTTGACGCCCAGCGCAGCCGAGAACCCTTAGGCACGCCGAAGGCTTATCGCATAGAACCCGCTTAGAGCAAACCGTTTCTCTGAACCCAACGACTTAAAATCGTTGATTCTCGGCCTAACCCTCCCATACCCTAGAGCTCCACGGGCTATCCAGAGCTCTTGATTAAACCCACCGCGCAAACCCATTCAAAAATCTTAAACAAAACCAACGCTCTGCTCGCTATCCTAGTGGCGGGCCGGAATGATGTCATTCCTCTCCCATCCCACCTTGCAGGCTTCCTGCCTACGAGTGAATTTGCTGAAAATGATCGAAAATCTGAAACGATGGCTGACACCCGTCGCACCGTTCATCTGGCTTGCGCTTCTAGCCTTCGCCATCTGGTCGCTTGGCAAGGAATGGGGGGGATTCCACCTAACTGAACTTAATGACGCCCTTCGCAGGATTGGCCCAACCCACCTGGGCGCCGCACTCGTGCTTACCATCGCGAGCCTACTCTGCAACGCCTCGCTGGATCTCGTGGCCTTAAGATGGTTGGGCAAGCGCCTCCCCACTCGCGATGTCCTCGGAACCGCGTTAATCGCGGGATCTTTCAGCATGAATGGCGGAGGAACTGTCCTAGGCGGTGGCGCGATTCGCATGCGATTTTATGGCCGATTCGGCCTCGGCGGCGGAGAAATTGCGAAAATCACCGGACTTCTGATGGTTGCGGGCTGGCTTGGTCACGCACTCTTGGCCGGAGTCCTGATGTGTTGGGCCCCACCCGTCTTGAGCTGGCTTCCCTTGGGGCTTGGCCGAGGAATCGGTGCATCACTCCTCATTTCATGCTTCGGGATCTGCGCACTCTCCGCCTCACATCTCGCCAGTAGCCGATTCAAATTTCTGCCACCCTTTCGCACGCTTGCCATGGCAATGGTCATTTCCTGCATGGATTGGCTGTTTGCCGGCCTCGCCCTGAGAGTCTTCCTTCCAGCAGAAATCTCGAGCCCCGCATTCCTCGCCGCAGCAGCGGTCGGACAAGCAGTCGGCGCCGCCAGCCATGTCCCCGGCGGCGTGGGCGTCATGGAACTTTTCATCACCAAATTCTCAGCAGGCATGGTGCCCCAACCAGTAATGGTCGGCGCACTTCTCACTTACCGCCTCACCTACTACCTCATCCCATTCCTGTTTGCCGTCACCACCGTTAGTGTGCGTGAAATCTGGGCTAAACGGCACTGGGCGAAGGCCACCGTCAACGGAACCAGTAAGGCATGGTCCGCCATCGCTCCTCGGCTTGCCGCGATGAGCGCCTTGGCTGGCGGCTTCGTTCTCATGCTCTCGGCATCCACTCCCATGGAGACCGCCCGGCGGGAGCTGCTAGAGAAGTTCATCCCTTTACCATTTGTCGAAGCATCTCACTTTCTATCGAGCATTGCGGGAACGGTGATGATCATTGTAGCCAGCGGCCTTCTCCGGCAAGTGCGGGCCGCATGGTGGATCGCAATCTTCATGGCCGCCGGTGGCATTGTCTTCTCACTGCTGAAAGGCTTCGACTGGGAGGAGGCCCTTGTCCTTCTAATTTTCTTGGGAGCCTTGCTACCATTTAAAGCAAAATTTCACCGACACGCAGGAATTTGGACAAGGCGCTTCTCACTCGAGTGGTGGGGCTTACTCGTGTCAATCATCGGACTGGCGATCTGGTTTGGATTCTACTCCTACCGCCACGTGGCTTACGGTCACGATCTCTGGTGGCAATACTCCTTCGACAATGACGCATCACGACTCCTCAGAGGAATGGCAGGCAGCGCACTGATCCTCGTGTTCGTTGCGTTGCTTCAATACTGCCGACCCGCCCCACCTCGGAGCCGCTCGCCACAACCCGACACCCGCAAGATCATGGAGATGGTCACCAACACACCACGCTCAAGCGGAGCGCTGGCATTGGTGGGCGACAAGGAGTTCCTCTTCAACTCCGAACAAAGCGCATTTCTCATGTATGGCGACCAAGGCCGAACACGCGTGACCATCGCGGACGCCGTCGGAGACGAACAAAAATTTGAAGGTCTCTATTGGCGCTTCATGGAACAAGCCCACGATGAAGGGATGCGCGTTGCCTTCTATCAGGTCGGGGCGTCCATGATCCCCGTCTGCGTCGAAATGGGCATGCGAATCTACAAGCTAGGAGAAGAAGCAATGGTCCCACTCAATACCTTCGAGCTCACCAACCCCAACCTGAAAAAATTCCGCAAGGTCATGAATCGGATGGAACGGGAAAACTGGCACTTCGAAATTTGGCAGCCCGCAGTCGTCCAAGAGCGCCTCGCTGAGCTCAGAGCGATCTCCGACTCATGGCTAAAACACCACCGCGCGAAGGAAAAGAGATTCTCGCTCGGCAGCTTCAACGACCATTACGTTAGCCAACTCCCTGTGGCGGTTATCAGCATCGATGGAAATGTCACAGCATTCGGCAACATCTGGCCCGGCAATGGCAAACGCGAACTCTCCACCGACCTCATGCGCCACACCCCCGATGCCCCAAACGGCGTGATGGATGCTTTATTCGTGAGTCTCATGTTGTGGGGACGCCAACAGGGCTACGAATGGTTCGACCTCGGAATGGCTCCGCTATCTGGATTGGCAGGCAATCAATTTGCACCACTTTGGAGCCGAATCGGCGGACTAATCTATGATAAAGGTGAACCATTCTACAACTTCAGCGGCCTCCGTGCATGGAAGTCGAAATTCAACCCAACCTGGCAGCCACGCTATCTAGCGATTTCCAAGGCATGGGACCTGCCAGCCGCCATGCTGGACATCACGACACTCATCGGTAAATCATCTGGAAAACCAGCCCCGAGTGACTCGAATCCGATCGTGGAGACAAGTCACCCACGGAGCTTCGAAGCCTCCTCAACAACATGATTTTTCTTAACCGGACGTCACTCCGCCGCATCCTCCTTATCATTCAGCTCATTCTGCTAGTCCCGATCGGCTGGTTCATTTTTCATGTTCTCATGCCGAGGAATTTTACCAGCACCAAGGCGGAGGTCATCCCCACCAACCTCACCAGCGGACCGATGGACGTGCTGTACTACGGCACCAAACACCCGAAAGGCATCATCATTGTCGCAACGGGCGATGGCGGATGGTCAAACCAATGGGAAGAACCTGTCGCACGCCATGCCGCCGCCGCTGGATACGCCGTCGGTGGCTGGGACTGCCGGAAATTCGCGGATACCCGCAAATTCAATCAATCCATGCTCGTCGAAGCATTCAACGCCGCCGTCGATGCAGTCCGGTCGAAGGCAGGCCTCGAAACTGACTGCCCCGTGTGGTATACAGGGTGGTCGACAGGCGCCGAATGGGCTCTCGCCGCAGCTGCAAGCCCGAATCGACAAAAACACCTCGTCGGTATTCTCCCAGTCGCTCCGGGTAACCGCACTCGCTATGGCATCACGAAGAGCGATTTGTTAGGCATCGACCCATCCGGATCTGATACTAAGGCTCTCAGCGCTTTCTCAACCGAGCTTCACGGCGTTTCCGTCGCCCTCTTTGCAGGTAGCCTTGATCCTCTCGATGACACCGAGTGGATCAAGACACTCCATCCCGCCACCCCTCATCGTCTAATCGTCATTCCCGACGCAGTGCATGACATGAATGGTGCGGGAGCCCGATTCATGACGGAATTCGACATGGCTCTCCAGTGGACATTGGACACTGCCATCGGCGAACAGAAGTAGTTTGACTGCAAAACCTCATGCATTCGTGCCCACAGGCAAGCCGAGACTCTAACAAAAACTTCAAATCCAGCATTCCAACTCTATGATCGTAATCCATCGCCATAGGCTCCACATCCGAATCCTGGCCACGCTATTCTTCTTTCAACTCATCACCATCACCCCCATGGCCTGGGCCAAGGAAACGCTTGTGTCGAATCCTGCCGAGTTTACAAAGGCCGCCAAGAATCTCCGAGCCGGCGACACGATCATCCTTAAAAATGGCCTGTGGGAGGAGAAACGCCTCCGCATCCATGCCGATGGCACCTCCGACCAACCCATTACGCTGAAAGCGGAAACCCAAGGAAAAGTCATTCTTCGCGGAAAATCCAGCATCTCGGTCGCCGGCTCGCATCTAATTTTGGATGGACTCTGGTTTCAAAATCCGTCAACCAGCGACGCCATCGAACTCCGAGTGGATGACACTCCAGCAACCGATTGCCGCATCACGAATTGCGCTGTGACCGACACCCGCCCGATGAAGTCTTCAAAGTCACTGGCCCGTTTCATTTCGCTGTATGGCTCACGAAACCGTGTCGATCACTGCTACTTCGCAGGCAAAATCACTGAGGGGCCAACCATGGTGGTTTGGCTGGCTCCAAATACCGAAGGCAGCCACCGCGTCGACCACAATCACTTCGGTCCCCGCGAACCGCTCACCGTCAAAAACGGCGGAGAGACGATCCGCGTTGGCGACAGTGCTTCTTCAATGATCAATGCCACTTGCATCATCGAGCAGAACTTATTCGAAAAGTGCAATGGTGAAACAGAGTGCATTTCTAACAAATCATGCGGCAACATCTATCGAAACAACATCTTTAAGGCAGTCTCTGGCACCCTCACCTTACGGCACGGCAATGGTTGCCGTGTCGAGAATAACACCTTCCTCGGTGAGAGAGCCCATGGCACTGGCGGCATCCGCATCATCGGAGAGGATCACATCGTCACAGGGAACTACCTCGAAAATCTAACAGGAGATGGCTACCGCAGTGCCATTTGCTTCATGCTGGGCATTCCCGACTCAGCGGCTAACGGATATTTTCAAGTCAAGCATGCCAAGGTCACCGCCAACACACTTGTGAATTGTAAGCATAATATTTTGATCGGAATGAATAATGGCCCGAAAACCATCCTCCCTCCGATCGACTCAGAGCTCAGCAACAACACCATCATTTCCCCAAAAGGCGAAGCCATCGAATCCCGCTGCCCAGTGGATCAAATGGTCATCATGAACAACGAAACGCACCAAAAAACTCCAAAGAACGTCCGCCCAGCACCAACAGAACCAGCCGGCCCGACGTGGGAACGATAAGCCATCACTTGCCCGACTCGCCCAGCGTCTTTAACTGCCGATCAGTCACAAGCCAAACCAGCGCGTTTTCTTTGGCGAGACTCTTGCAAATCGCTCGCCGCTCGTCTCGCTTGGGATACTCGATCACCAGCACGGGTTTTCCCATCCGCTTGATCGTTTGCAAGTGAGCCAACACCTCTGCGGTGTGTGACTTGGACTGCAACTTATTGCCTTCGGTGAAAAGATCTTCCACACCGATACCACTGATCGCAGTTGCAAAATCCGCCTGCGCTAACAAGGCAGATCCGTTTTGCGGAATGACCAAGGCTTGCGGATTCCTCTGACGAGCCCGAATTCCGATGGCTTTGACCCAATCGACCATGTCGCGCCGATAACTCTGCTTGGTTTCTGGATTGATCCGATCATCGATGTACTGCCCACCCTCTTGTTCAAAGGTTTCAAACCCATCAACAATGTCGAGATACACGCCGTCAAACCCATGCGCCATCAACTCGTCCACCGAGTCGAGGATGATCTTCTGCCAGTCAGGATTCCAATACTTCACCCGATAGTTGCCCTTCCACTCGGGATTTTCACTGCATAGCCAAGCAGGCGCAGTGGCGCTTAGAGTAGAGTGGTTCGACCACCACTTGTGCCAGTAAGACCGATAGTCTTCTGCCTCTCCAATCGATAGATAGGCGATGACCTTCCGCTCAGGCAACCCGCGACGGATCGCGTCTAAGTCCTCACGCTGCCATGGCACCTCCCCGTCGAACGAGGCATCGAGGATGATCCAGTCACGCCCACATGTAGCCAACCGCTCAACCGCCAAGGATTTCTCCTTCTCAAAAGCGTCCGCCTGCAGAAGATAGCCAAATGACTTGGGTCCGTCGGCATGGGCAATCATTAACGCAGGAAAAACGAATAGAATGAGTATGATCGATACGGTTTTCATGAGTTCAATTCCGTTCGCTTGGTTCCGTGCATTTGACCAGATCGGCTTGGAGACTCGATGAATACCTCAC
>CAILVZ010000281.1 GCA_903837825.1 Akkermansiaceae bacterium
CGGAATGCTGATGGCAAAGAGCGTGAAGCCAATGGCACTGGCGATTTCAACATCGGATGAATCGGGAACGCCCAAAATAGGTGCCCACAGGCCGAGCCCGGCAAAAATCCACGAAACCGCGATGACCCCTAATGCCAACAAGCCAAGGATGCGCACACTGCGGTGGATAACAGAGGCCACATCGCCTGCTGGCGAACTGTCTCGTCGAGACACCGCATCCGTAACCGCGGCACCGATGCCTAAATCCAAGAACGGAACTAAAGCAACCAGCCCGACAATGAGTGCGTACGTTGCGTAGCCCGCTTCGCCGACGTTGCCGACCACTAATCGTGTGAGAAGCAAGCCGGCGATAGCAATAACAGGCAAGGTGAATGCGCGCGCGCCAAACGACTGAGCGGCACTGCTAAATAACTTGCTCGATCCGGTCAGGTCCGGGGATGGCGATGCGTTCATGAGCACCTACGCATGGGTTAGCGAGGCAACTTTCGTAGCAAGGGGCGCGGCAGGTTTCGCAACGCGACGGCAACCGCACCGACTTGGGCCGGGCTGTAAATGATGGACTTGTTTTTGCGGATCGCGTCCACGGTGGCAGCGGCAACCTCGTGTGGGTAAACGCTAAACGGAGCATCTTCCATCCCCGCCGTCATCTTCGTTCGCACAAATCCTGGTCGCACCAAGATGACCTTGACGCCGACTTCGTTTCCCAGCTCAATCAACCCTTGGGTAAAGGCATCAAGACCGGCCTTGCCTGCTCCGTAGATGAAGTTCGCGCGACGTGGTCGTACAGCAGCGATGGAACTGAGCACCACGAGCGTGCCGTGCCCTTGCTTGGCCATGCGCTCAAAGATGCGCATCGTCAATTCAATGGAATCCGAGGAGTTCACGCGGATGACTTTCATTGCCTTCTTCACATCGAGCTCGTCTTCAGCTTGATTGCCCAAAACGCCAATCGCCATGATGGCGACATCAATGTCGCCGCCACCGAAGGCTTGGTCTAAGCAGATTTCATGCAATTCAGTGTGGGAAATATCAAGGTCTAGGACGTCTAGCTTGCGATTGTTGTGTGCAAAGGATGCGGCCGTGAGAGTCATCTCGGTGTGGTTGCGCCCCGCTAGCACGAGCCGCTCAATGCGCGTGCTCATGAGTTCGCGCACGATGGCTAAACCAATTTCGCTGGTCCCACCGGCAAGAAAGACCGACTGTGGGTGTCCGAGGGCGTCCATCATCGGTGCAGTCTCCTGGCTTGGTCGGAGGCGAAACGATGCTGGGGATCCATGGCATCGCGGCTGGCGTTCCATTCTCCAATGCGCGGGTACATCGTGGGAAGTAAGTGAGGCTGCATTCGGGCATCTTTTGCCAGGTACACCCGCCCACCCGCGTTGGCCACGAGCTGATCGAGTTCATCAAGGACAGCGGCGAGCCCATCAACCCCCGTGGGGATGTCGAGAGCCAAGGTCCAGCCAGGCATCGGGAACGACATGGGGGCAGGGTTCCCGGCACCAAAGCGCTTGAGCACGGCAAGGAAAGAAGCAGCCCCGATCGCCGAGAGCTTTTCAATCGCTACGCGCACCACGTCGCTGGAACTTTCCGGCACAACAAATTGATACTGAACAAATCCAGCGCGCCCATACAACGCATTCCAACCAGCCACTCCATCAAGAGGGTGAAAGAACGTCGCCATGGACTGAATTTCATCAACGCGGTGTTTGGGCGCCTTGCGGAACCACGCCTCGTTGAAGGCCGCCACTGACCACCGATTGAGCAAACCGGAGGGGGCGAAACTGGGAGCGGCGATGGGCTTGGCGGGCTCGTAGGCCAACGGGTCAGAGGCTCTTTTGCCATCGAGTTCACTGATCTGCGCAAATCGGCCCGCGGTAATAACACCTCGACCCAAGCGATCGCCCTTGCTCAGGCAGTCAATCCACGCGACGCAATAGGGGTAAGTCTCTTCCAACTCCACCTGGCGCGACATGAGTTCATCAAGGTTGTTGGCGCGAACGGTTTCGACATTGATGTGTGCGGATTCAACGGCAGTCAGGGCGATGCGAGCACGAAGGATCACACCGGTGAGCCCCATGCCGCCCACGGTGGCCCAAAATTGATCGGGGGTTTGAGTGGGGGAGAGCGTGCGGACCTGACCATCGGCGAAAAGCACATCCATGCTGCGGACGTGGTTACCGAAGGAGCCAGCTACGTGGTGGTTCTTGCCGTGGATATCGGCAGCAATCGCCCCACCCA
>CAILVZ010000282.1 GCA_903837825.1 Akkermansiaceae bacterium
CCTCCGTCCCCTGCTTCAGCTCATCAGCCCGCTCCCTCATCTTAAAAGCGTCTCCTCATGCATGGCCCTAGACCTTTCCAACAAACGATATGGGGAAAGAGGCGTCATGTTTTTTGCAGATTGCGCAGTCATTCCCGACCCCACGGTAGACCAGCTCGCTGATATCGCAGTGGAAACCGGCATCACCTGCAGAACGCTCACAGGAATGAAGCCCCGCGTGGCGATGCTGTCCTTCACGACGCACAGCAGTGGTCGCCTTGCTGGGCCGGCCAAAGTCGCGGCGGCCACGGCCCTCGCGCGGCAACGCGCCAGCCAGCGTGGCATCGAGATGGAAATCGACGGAGAAATGCAGGCGGACACCGCTCTTCTACCGGAATTGGGGGCGAAAAAGGCGCCACAAAGCCTCGTCGCCGGCCGCGCCAACGTCCTCATTTTTCCGGACCTCGCCAGCAGCAATATCGCAGTCAAGCTCGTCCAATATCTAGCAGGAGCCGAAACCTACGGGCAGCTCCTTCTTGGACTGGCTCGCCCATGCGCAGACCTTTCCCGCGGTGCCACCGAGGACAACATCCTGGGCGTGGCCGCGATTGTCGCGCTTGAGGCCGTCGAAAGCAGGAAGCCCGTAAATCCCTCATCTCGTAATGAATAGCGTCACTCCACGCATTTTCGTCGCCGCGACGGAACAAAACGACGGTAAGACTACCACCTGCCTTGGTCTTTTTGCCGCACTGAGCAAACGGCTGGGCCGTATCGGTTACATCAAGCCGGTAGGCCAACGCTTTGTGACCATTGACGGGATGAACATCGATGAAGACACCGTCCTGATCGAGCAGACCTACAAAGTGCGCACCCCACTGGAGGCCATGAGTCCCATTGCCGTGGAGCCGGACTTCACTCGTAAATACATAGAGGAAGCCCACCACGAGGTGCTAGTCCGTCGCATTCAGAATTCTTTCGACCGCGCCGCATGGGAAAAGGACTTCGTGATCATTGAGGGCAGTGGCCATGCAGGCGTTGGTTCCGTATTTGACCTTTCAAATGCAAGTGTTGCACGCATCCTCGGCAGCAAGGCCATTCTGGTGACACGAGGAGGAATTGGCCGCCCCGTAGATGAAATTGCCCTGAATAAGGCCCTCTTTAAGCAGGAAGGTGTCGAGGTGATCGGAGCGATCATCAACAAAGTTCTTCCTTCCAAGTTTGAACTCGTCCGCGAGTTCGCTGGACGCGGCCTCGAGCGGCTGGGCGTCGAACTTCTCGGGTGCATCCCAGAGGACCCCATCCTCGCAAAGCCCAACTTGGGACAAATCTGTAAAACCATTCGAGGTAAATTCCTTCACGGCGGGGAACGCTCCCGTCGTCAGGTTAAAAAAGTGGTGATCGGCGCCATGAGCACCGCCCGAGTCACCGATTTCTTCTCTCCCGGCACGCTAATCATCTCCCCCGGAGACCGGGAGGATATTCTTCTCGCCGCGCTCACATCCGTTGAACAGTCCGCCTCCGACGGCGGCCATCGCCTGGCAGGACTGGTTCTCTCAGGCAATGTTCTCCCTGATGCTCCGCTTTTGGAATTACTCAAAAACTCGAATCTTCCGGTGATCAGCTCCCCAATGGACAGTTACGATGTCGCAAGCCAGATCCACTCGATGACGATCAAAACGCTCCCCGGCGACCTCGAAAAAATCGACAAAATCCAGGCAATGA
>CAILVZ010000283.1 GCA_903837825.1 Akkermansiaceae bacterium
ACCCAGTCGCGCATGGCCTCATTCACGGCTTCCTTGAGGGTGGCTTGCCCGGCAGTCACGGCCCGCACTTCGGCACCCATGAGGCGCATGCGGGCGACGTTGAGGGCTTGGCGTTCCATGTCGACCTTGCCCATGTAGACCACGCATTCCATGCCGAAGCGCGCGCAGACCGTGGCGGTCGCGACTCCATGTTGGCCGGCGCCCGTTTCTGCGATGATGCGTTTTTTGCCGAGGCGTTTTGCGAGGAGGATCTGGCCGATGGCGTTATTGATCTTGTGGGCACCAGTGTGGAGCAGATCCTCGCGTTTGAGGTAAATTTTCGCGCCGCCGAGGAATTCCGTCCAGCGCTCTGCGAAATAGAGTGGTGTCGGTCGGCCGCAGTAGTTGGTGAGCAAATCGTCGAGTTCCGCGGTGAAGGTCGGATCGGCTTTTGCAGCAGCGTAAGCGTTGGCAAGTTCCTGAAGGGGAGCCATGAGCGTCTCGGGAACAAACATCCCTCCGAACTGGCCGAAGTGGCCGGTGGCGTCAGGGAGTGAGGAGGTCGGAGAAATTGCGGTGGCCATGGACGACTGCAGTGTCTTGTGGGATGCCCAATGATTCAAGGGGAGATTTGCAAAGTGCGCGGATGGTTTTGTGCTTAAGGCAACTTCCGTGCCGAACGGAGCTGTCGGAACTCCGCTTCGGGCAGGAGTATATAGAGCGGGTGGCGAGATGGATCAATTTGCGAGATCAGCCATTCGAGCTTGGTTTTATCCATCGCGGTGCAGCCTGCGGTCGGGCGAGATCCTCCATCGCGCCAGATGTGGAAGAAAATCGACGACCCCCCATTCGGGCTGGCGTGTGGGGGCGCGTTGTGGGCGATGAAGAGCTTCAGAGCGTGGGCTGGGTCGGTCTGCCGCATTTGTTGTTTTTTCTCCCAAGGCGTGGTGGGTTCGTGTCCGAGGATGACATTTCGGTTGTAGTCGGGCGATTGCGGGTCCTCGACCCAGAGGTCGCGCGTGGTCACTTGGCGATAGGCTAAATCGCGGTGTTTTTGAATGGTGGGAGCATATCCCCAAGCCCCGCCGATTGTGAACACTCCTGCGGGTGAGCGTTTGTCGCCTTCTTGTTTGGAGGTGGCTCCATGAGGAATCGGATGCAGGCCACGCCCCCAGACGAGCCCGCTTTTCCCGAGCCGGCCTGACCATGGCTTGCTCACTGATTTCCAGGCGCCCTCTCGTTTTTCGAAGAGCTGGAGGGAAACCGTGGAATTGTCCCAGCCATCTGAGGTACCCACGAGGCACTGGGTCGATTCGGCGGGGATTTCGAAGCCGGATGCTTGGGAAATCGCGGCGATGGCCAAGGCGAGGATGGTTCGAGTCATCGAGCGGGTGGCTGGGGAGGGAATTTTCATCATCAGGGTAGGTCGGCCAACGGATATCATGGGATGATTGAAGAAATTCCACGATCTTCCACCAATATATTTTTTTCTTCGTGACGGAAATCGGGGGGGTGGTAGAACCCCGCCAGCGGATTATGGCGGGCAAGTTAACTTATCAACAAGCAGGGGTGGATACGCGCAAGGCGGCTGCCTTGGTGGGCGACATCGGCACTCACGTGCGCAGGACTCAACAGACACGTAAATTGTGGGGAGCTTTCGGGCTTTTTGCCGCGTGTTACGATCTGAGTGGGTACAAAGAACCCGTGATGATGACCGGCTGCGACGGCGTCGGGACCAAGTTGGAGCTTCTTTTGGAGCATGATCTTCTCGAAACCGCGGGCAAGGATCTTGTCGCCATGAGCGTGAACGACATTCTCACGACGGGTGGTGATCCACTGCTCTTTCTCGACTACATCGGCATCGCGGCCCTGCATGAGGAGAAAATCACCCGCCTCATTTCTGGGATGGCCGACTACCTTGAGGCTTGCGATTGCATCCTTGCCGGGGGAGAAACTGCCGAGATGCCAGGCATCGTTCCTTTGGACGTCATCGAACTCTCGGGATTTTGCATCGGCTGCGCTGAAAAACCAGACCTCATCGACCCGACGACTGTGGCCGTTGGCGATGTGTTGATCGGCTACGCATCCGACAGCATTCATGCCAATGGTTGGTCGCTCGTTCGCCGCGTGCTCAATGAATTCCCCGGTGAAGTCACCGATGCTGAATTGCACGAATGGCTCAAGCCGACACGGCTTTACCACGATGTCACGCGTGATCTCAAGTCGTCAGGCGTCAAGCCCAAGGCGATGTCTCACATCACTGGCGGCGGCTTGCCAGAGAACCTCGAGCGGTTATTCCGCGGGATGGGGGCTGATTTAGAAATCCCACGTTGGGAGCTTCCGGGCATTGAGAAACTCCTTTCGCACGTCGATGCCGAGGATCGTTTCCACACCTTCAACATGGGGATTGGCTGGGTGGCCATTGTCGCAGAGGCGGATGTCGATGCGGCCTTGAAAGCGGGCGCGGGCGGTGTCGTCATCGGTCGCATGGTCCCCGAAGAAGGTGTTCGCGTTTGCGTAACCGGCGAGTGAGACTCAAATTTCCCCAAGCATGAGCGACTTCCTCACCCACGAATGCGGAATCGCCGCAGTCCGCCTCCGCAAGCCTCTCGCGTATTATTACGATCGCTACGGCACCTGCCTCTGGGGACTCAACAAGTTGTTTCTCCTCATGGAAAAACAGCACAACCGTGGCCAAGACGGCACGGGAATCGGATGTGTGAAAATTGACATGCCGATCGGTCAGCCATACGTCCATCGCCGGCGTGGCATCGAAAAAGATGCGTTGGCTCAAATCTTCCGCAAGGAGATCAAAGACTTTTTTAAGATGTCCCGCAAAGGGGTCATGGATCACAAGGATCCGGAAAGTGTCAAAAAGCACTTTGATTTCGGTGGTGAAATCCTGATTGGGCATTTGCGCTACGGGACATCGGGCGACTTCGATGCCGGGTGCTGTCATCCGTATTTGCGCCGGAGCAACTGGCCAAC
>CAILVZ010000284.1 GCA_903837825.1 Akkermansiaceae bacterium
ATCCAAATGCCAAAGAAACACTGCCAACAATCGCAAAGTCAATAAAGCGGACGGATCCTGACTCGGATTCGAGGCAATTGTGTAGTCCAAAATCTGATGGAGAAATACAGCGTTCATGGTCTGGAAGTTCCTGGTCACATTGATCTTGAGAGATGTCCAGTAGTAGCTTATATCTTAATTCTTCGAATGCTGGTGGGAGGACTCTAATAACCAGATCTTGGAGTTTGTCCGCAAAATCACCCGATATAAGCCATTCTTGCATACGGCTTATTCTGCGGGAAACGGCATCGATGTGGGCTGTCAGCGAGAAGCAGGCTTCAGAGGCAGGCGGGAGTAATGTTCCATCTTGCGGGTTTAGCGGGTTATTCAGACGGTCAATGAAAGCGACGGCTGCTTCGATATGGCGAGGTTCACAAACTCGCGGAGGCACTCCCTCGACTTTTGAAAACAGGCCTAAACGGAAATCTTCAGACCAAACTAGAGGATCAGCGATGAAATCGGGGGCAGTATTTTTGGCGTAAGTATAGAAAGAGCGTTCCGTTTTGAAGCGATCCCGCGGATCGTCTAGGTCTTGGAAATAGCGTTTCAAAATCAGAGCACCATCGATTTGATAGACTTGGTTATTAGCTCCGCCATGAAGTTGTTGAAGTTTTGAAAAGGGTTTGTTTGCTAGGTTGCGCGAAGCAACTTCCCACGATGAACCCTCGATTAGGACGTCCGCGATCGCCTGCCATGAGCGCACCGATTTGACTCCCAGCGTAGGGGGCGATGTTTTAGAAGGATCGAACAGTAGCCTTTTGACCTCGGGAGGGAACGCCGGATGAAGCAGAATTTCCGGCAAATCATCAATGAAATGAGTGCAGCCTGTTTGACTAATACGCAGGATTTTGGCTTCCTTTGTAATTTCGAAGAATGCCTCGTCGGGGGCTATACCTACACCGTCCGGTGCAAAGAAATCATGCTTAGTCAACCAATCTCTAGCGGCTTGATGCAGGTCATAAGGTTCCCCGATGAAGGGGGCGCGAGTCTTGTGGCTAATGATGCGGAGGCTAATTCCCAAGTCTCTGCAACAGCGTAATACGGCTTGCACTCCGGGAAATGGGACGGCTTCTGTGAGGCGCGGGCCGTAAACCATGCCTTGGAGTCGCGTCCAATCCGGCTCTCTACCGCTGTTGCAGATGTGTTGCTTGACGGCACTTTTGGTGGCCGCCGTTTCTCTGGAGATTAGCGCCTCCTCCAGTGCGACTTTGTGAAACAATGCATCGTAGGAAACGATCGTATTGTCAAAGTCTATGCCGATAATCATTTGCACTTTATTGAAATTAAAAGTGAATCATCGCGTGGACGACTTCGCCCGAACGCATCCTTGCGATCCCATCGTTCACGTCAGTGAGTGAGAGACGGTGGCTGACAAAGCCTCGGGGATCGAAGCGCCCCGCTTGCATCATACGTACTATTTGAGGAATGTCTGTGGAAGGCAGCGAGCCTCCTCCTTCGGACCCAGTTAACACACGACCAAAATGGAGCGGGAGAGTGTGAAGACTCACCCGTTTGTCGTGGGCCATGACTCCAAATAAAACGGTTCGGCCTTTGTTCGCCGTGAGCGCGTAACATTGTTCGATGACGGTGGGCTGGCCTGTGCCATCAACGACAACGTCTGCGCCTTGTTTGCCCACGATTGCACGAATCGCGTTTAACAGGTCTGGAGTGGCAGCAGCATCAAACGTGTGGGTCGCGCCGTACTCACGGGCCTTCGCGAGTTTGTGATCGTGTAAATCAATGGCGACAATTGGGTATGCCCCAGCGAGGTGCGCTCCGAGAATGGCACCAAGACCGATTCCCCCTGCGCCGAAAAAAACGATGGATTCACCGATTGAAACGGCTGCGTCACGGGTGACTACTCCGAAGCCAGTCGTGAGCGTATCGGCGAGAAGCGCGGCGACTTCAAAGTCGAGGTCTTTGGGAACTGGCGTCAGTCGGTTTTCAGAAATGACGGCGAATTGTTGGAAGGTGGTGATGTTACCAGCGTTGACGATTTTCTCGCCCCATTGGTAGGTGGTCGACTTGGCTTGTATCCCGTTTCCTGGGCGCCAGTGTACGACCACGTGGTCGCCGACTTTGACGTGGGAAACTTCGGGGCCGACTTCGCGCACTATCCCACCCGCTTCATGGCCGAGAAGGTGCGGCAGATAACGATCTGGGCCTTTCACGCCATCGATTTCGCCAAGTTGCGAACCGCAAATCCTCGTAACCTTAATTTCCACCAGCACCTGACCAAAGCGCAGGGCGGGGATTTCCACTTCACCGATGACGAGCGGTTGGCGTTGTTCTACCAAAATGGCGGCGATGGTCTTCATTAGTTTACTCAAAATATATGAAGGAGTGATCGCCTGTGTAACCAGTCTGCTGAAATAACCAGTCCCACTCTTCAGGTGCAGCAAATGTTCTGCAAGTAAGTTGCCAGTAGAGGAGATTCGCTTTTTCGGATTCGTTACGAAATGATTCCACGCATAGGTAACGGTGTTGTTTACTCACTCGCATCATTTCGCGAAGTGCTGAATCTAACTCAAAGTTGCGCAAATTGTGATGCGTGTTGATGCCAAAGACGAAGTCAAAACTTGCATCAGGGAAGGGCAGTTGGGCAGCATTGCTGATTACGATTTGATCCTGAACCTCAGGCTTAGCGTGCTCTTTGGCATACGCAGAAATTTCGAGGCCAACCACCTCTAGCCCAGGTACGGCTTGGGTCAAGTCATACATGAGGAAGCCTTTGCCGCAACCGATGTCCAGTACGCGGTCGCCAGCTTTCAACGCATAATGGGCTACCATCGCATCAGCAACTTTGCGCCAGCGTCCGTCATACTTCATGCCGCCGTAACCGGTTCGCCGATCACCATCCCAGTAGTCAAAAGCCCATGCTTTGGCGAGTTCGGCAGCCTTTGCCTTTGGAAACTCGGGATCCGTCACGCGGCCGAGATAATCTCGAACGGTACTTTTGTGAATGACTGACAGGAAATCGATGTAGGCCATAGAAAATTAGATTGTCCGAAGGCGCGCCGTAATGCGTTGCGACATCGCTTTGGGAGTCAGTCCCAAGATTTCTCTGGCATGTTCCTGTTCGCCATTGCTGTGTAGGAACTCGTCTGGTGTTCCTATGCGTAGAAGACAAGCCAGGTCTCGAGATTGGTCGCAACGCCACTCGGCGATGCTGCCGCCGAGTCCGCCGAGGACGCTATGTTCCTCCACCGTGACTACGAGGCGGTGTTTTGAAAAAACATCTTGCAACAAATTGTGGTTGAGAGGCTTGACCGTAGGGAAACTCAAAACGGTTGCAGAAATGCCGTGGGCTTGAAGCTCAGTTGCAGCGTGTAGAGATTCTTGGAGAAGAGTGCCGGTGGACAGTATGGCGACGTCCGTACCTTGTCGCATCGGAATGGGTTCGCCGATTGCCCATGGCGCTGTGGCCGTGTGGACCAAGGGCTCGCCTTTTTTACCGATTCGAATATAGACAGGCCCGTCATGTTTGAAGGCGGCGGCAAGGGTCATTTCCACCTCAAAAGAGTCTGCGGGAGCCAACACGGTCATGCCGGGTAGCAGTCGAAGCATACCCATTTCCTCACAAGAATGATGTGTGGTGCCAAGCGATGCGTAGGACAGTCCCGAGCCTGTTCCCACAATCACGACTTTTTGATTGTGATAACAAACATCATCACGAATCTGCTCCATACAACGATAGGTAAGGAAGGGCGTAATTGTATAAACCACAGGGCGCAAACCGCAGGA
>CAILVZ010000285.1 GCA_903837825.1 Akkermansiaceae bacterium
GACCAAATGGGGAAAAAGGTACCTGGACTCAAAAGTCTTCCGGAAAGGTAATGGGCGGGGATTTCGACCCTCTGGCCCTTAGGCCTGAGGAACGGAAGGAATATAGCTACGACGGGCCCGAGATAATCTACACCTTCTGGGCCAAGCATGGTCAATGCCAGGTAACCGGATGTGGGCATATTACACCCATCATGACAAAACCGGTCATGGCAGTGAAGACCTTGACGGTGAAGAGTTGGCCGCACACCTGTGCATCATGTAGTGCTGAATTCGATATTGAAGAAACCGAAGCTCGGATGGCACCCGATATTCCTTTCTACGTATCGCCTGAAGAAAAACCGTACACGATCATCGATCATAGAGGCCATTTTGTCTGCCCATCATGCGGCGACAGTCCGATTATCAAACTTGGTAAGGGAAAGAATAAGAAGATTGAACTAGCGTTAGTGTTGTATCCGGACTGGCTGTCTGGCAGTTCTGCTCTCGATCAAGACGGTCTACCGTTCGGTGGATCGGCCCAAGATGATGCCGAAACCACGTCAAAATGGAACGATCATCGCGCGCAAGCGATGAGATTAATTGAGGTCCGTGGAACGGAGTCGATCGAAACTGTTAACGCAGCTACAGGTGATGTAAAAATACAATCAGTGACGCCTATTTGGGTCGAATGCCCGGATACAAAGATTCGGTTCAGGACAGATGAGCTCGGGGGTACTGTTCCGAAGAAGTCTAACTTCGCGTGCGCACACTGCGGATTCGTTCAAGATGTTCTGGACAGCACATCCCGCACCAAGAAAACTGCTCCTTATCAAGCGATTGCATTCCAGGGTATGTCGCCTAGGAGGAAGGAAGCGTCGAAGCCTTATGGAGGCAGGTTCTTTTCCCCAGTTACAAACACTAAATCTCTGAATGCAGCAGAAATGGAATGGCAGCAGCGTAAGGATCATGACCTTGCCGCCTTTTGGCCAAGGGGCGAGTTGCCTTACGGATTAGAGGCCGATTTTTGGTCAGTCCGCAGACATGGTTACACGCATTGGCACACGATGTTCAACCATCGGCAATTGTTGTGTTTGTCTATATTATCTAAGGCAATACATGAGCATCGCGGAAAATACGCTGACGCTTCCATAGATCTAGTTATCGCGGCTTTTCAGCAATATCTAAGAAATCAATGCATGATGACGATATGGAACATGCAGGCGGATAAATTGGAGCCGCAATTTGCAAAGAACAATTTCCGACCAAAGGCAATGCCCGTCGAAAACAGTTTCTACGGTGAAGATGGTCGTGGAAATTGGACTTCCTGTTGTGAAAAAATATTGGAGACCATTGAGTGGGCACGGTCGCCATGGGAGCTCGTTGCAAATGAGACTTTAAATATTGATGGCATATCTGGAAAGAGCGAGAAAGTTTACGCCGGAGACAAAGTAAATACATCCGGAGTGGAGATATTTTGCGGTTCTTCGACAGACCTTGAATATTTGAAGGATGGAGAAATAGATATTTGCATAACGGATCCACCATTTGGTGACCTAATGCAATACGCTGAGTGGTCTGATTTTTTCTATGTTTGGCTGCAACCACTCCTGAAGGGTACATACCCCGGGATTTTTGGATCTGCTCAGACCCCAAAGGATTTGGAGGTCGTGTCAAATAGAGCGCGAAATCCAGAAGGGCCGGATGAGTTTTATAGAAGACTGCTTACGGCTTGTTGGACTGCAGTCCGCAATAAACTTAAACCTGGCGGCATATTGGCCTTCACATTCCATCACAGCCAAGACGAACCGTGGATAGACGTTCTAGAAAGCCTGTTTGATGCGGGGTTTATACTGGAAGCAACATTTCCTATACGAGGCGATGAAACCAAGGGCGATGGCCAATATGGTTCGCAGAAGGTCGAGTACGACATAATTCATGTCTGCCGGAAACGTACTGAGGAACCTAAGGCCGTCAGCTGGGGCCGGATGCGCCGGGAGGTGCTGGCCGACGTGCGTCAACTGCAGGGCATGTTGGAAAACCACGCCCGGGCCGGTTTGCCTGCAGCAGATCTGCAGGTCATTCGCCGCGGCAAAGCGCTCGAATATTTCTCGCGTCACTACGGCAAGGTTTATGTCGACGAGGGCCGTTCGATCTCGGTCAAGGACGCGCTTGTCGGCATAAACCAGCTTATCGATGAGGACGCGAACAAGACCGCCGAGCCGCCGCCGGTGACGGCGGAACCGATCACTCGTCAGTTCCTGCGCATATTCGACGGAAAGACCGAGCTTGCCC
>CAILVZ010000286.1 GCA_903837825.1 Akkermansiaceae bacterium
CACCTGGGCTTCCTGCTCCTCAAAAATGGCCAGCCCAAGGTCGGTCAGTTTGGCACGACCTTCCATATCAATCAAGATGTTACGAGGATTCACATCTCGGTGAACCATCTTTTTTTCGGCCAGATGCTGAAGCCCTAAAGCCACATCGCGACCAATCCGGGCCGTCTGTGCCACATCAAGTCTGCCATGTCGGGCAATCAACTCGGCCACTGTTGGCCCTTCAATGTATTCCATCACAAGATAGGGCGACTGGTTGTAAATGCCTACATCGTAGATACGTACAAGGTTTTCATGCTGAAGCTGCCCACCCACTTGAGCCTCTCGCTCAAAACGGGCGAGGGATCGTTCGTGGTTGATTCGATCAGGATTCAGCACCTTGATCGCCACCAAGCGGTTCAACCGCCGATCCCGTGCCAGAAAAACGCGACCCATTCCACCCTGACCAAGCGTGTTTATGAGTAAATACTTTTCGATGAAAAGACTGGCTGTACGGCGGGTTAGAACGCGCTGAGCTTGCCAGAGTGTTAAAAAACCATGGTGGATGGCCAATCGTGCCAGCCTGTTGTCAATCTTGTCAGAGGTTTGCTTCTCTTCCGGAATGTCCGTAAGGCATCGGTCCAATTGCTCGACCGTCAGCAAGTGGTGCTCGAGCGTGTCTTTCCAGAAAATCGAATTTTCCGCGATCTCGCGGGGCATATGTTTGGATACCAGTCAATGGATCTCTGATGCAATCAAACCTAACTAATCATAACAGGCTGAAGTCCTTAGGTCGAGACACTCATGACTTTTCAGCTTCGTTCTCCAAAATCAATCGAAATCAAGCCTGAGCTTGCGACTCGACAATCACGCTGTTCGATGCCACAGCCTCTATCACCATACCGGAACTCGAGTTCGATGCATTCGAATCGCTCGAACCATTGCCATCGCCATCGCTTTCCGATCCATCCTCACCCGGCTGGCGTACAAATTTTCCTGGCCCAACCTGCGACCAAACCACCGCTCGATCGGCCCCACCAGTCAGCATTTTCATCTCGGCCAGGGTCACCGTCTTCGGCTTGCGAGCCTTGGTTCTAGGCTTCTTCGTTTTGCCAGTTCCGGTCTCAGAAGGATTTGATTCCGATTCCGATGACTCCTGAATCACTTGCGAGGAGAGTGCTAACCCCTTCTGGGATAAGCTCGCAGGCTGAGTTGTGGCCGTTGCCGGAGATGTTCCTGATGGAGTGGCCGCCGGCTTGGTTGCAAACAGGCGAGGTCTCCGTTCAGGGGTCATCGTCAGCCAGGCCATGATTCCCAAATACCAGGCCACCATGTCCGGGTTCACACTGTGAAGCATCCAAGCCGATGTGGGGGTGAGCACAGAAACAAAAAAGACCCACGGACCCGTCCATCTCGGTTCAGACTTCGCGCTATTCATGTCGCTCGATGCTCGCATGGATCTCGCCAGTCTAAGTTTTCATTTCACACCCATTGCTCGTGCCACGCACCAACATGTGTGAAATCCCGATACCTCAAACTTCGGTTGTTGTGCTGCCCGAGGTTTGACCGTTGTGGCCTGAAGCCGATCCGATTCATCCGCCTGTAGGACTTGTACGCAAAATCTCAGCCGCACCCTGCTTCAAAAGCATCTCGGCCAGTTTTTGACCTAAAGCTTCTGGATTCTCAATTTCCCCCTCGCCTTCACCCTCTACCATGGTTTGTCCATCAAGCGAGAAAACCCGTCCTGAAAGGCTGAACTTATGATCCGAAGTCACTCGCCCCCAGGCAGATAGAGGGATCATGCAACCACCTTCCAGAAGTCTTAGCAAGTGCCGTTCTGCTATGACTGAAGCCCTTGTGTTCAGGTCATTTAAGGGCATCAAGAGCTGGCAGGTTCCCAGATCGTCAGACCGACATTCCACCCCCAATGCCCCTTGGCCCACGGCTGGCAAAAACGCTGGAGGTTCAAGTACTTCGGTGATATTCTGATCAAATCCCAACCGATTCAGCCCAGCACAGGCCAGAATCACAGCGTCCATCTCGCCTTCGATCGCTTTGTTCATCCGGGTCTCAACATTCCCCCGAATCGGCTCCACGATCAGGTCAGGCCTGAGATTCAAAAGCTGCGCCTTGCGCCTGAGAGAACTGGTCCCGACCTTTGCGCCTTGGGGCAACTCCCTTATAGTCAAATACTTAGGTGAAATAAGAGCATCGGCAACCTGTTCGCGGGGCGGGATGGCACCGAGCGTGAGGCCGGATGGTTGGGAGGTGGGCAAGTCTTTGAGGCTATGGACGGCAATGTCCACCTCCTGATCGAGCAAGGCTCGTTGAATC
>CAILVZ010000287.1 GCA_903837825.1 Akkermansiaceae bacterium
AGGTTTTCTTGGACGCATCAATCCAGAAAAAATGAGATTTTCCTGTCGACCGCTTTCGCACGAGGTATCCTCCAAAATTGGCCGCTTGCTTCGTAATGCCAATTGTACTGCTTCCAGTCGCATTCATCGAGTAAACCAATAAGCCAGAATCTCCCACAACGAGCGTCTTTGATTCCGTTGAGATAGTCCCGGCCGACGTTGTGATATTTAAACCTAAATCCGGCAGTTGAGGGTTAAAAATGGGCAGATTAGCCCGTGGCAGGAACAGGGAGGCAGGTGTTGAGGAGCGTGGGTTTGATGAATTTCTCAAAAATCCGCAGCAAGATGCGCTCCCATCGTTGGGCATTGGTCAACTGCTCCGCAGTTGTAAGAAGGTTTTGTAGGAACGCGCTGGCTTCGGCGAGTTGGCTTTTGATTCTGTTACCCTTGGAGTGGCTGAGGTTGACGCTGATTCTTGTTTGCCCGGCGTGGCGGGTCTGGCGGGCGACTCCGCCGAGGAGTTCAGGACGGGTTGTCACCGCCTCGCGATGTCTTTCGCGATCCACAAGTCTGGCATAGAGGCTCCACCAGTTGTAGATTTGGGCGATGAGGCGGGCAGTGACTTGGCAGCGGTCGAGGTCCTGCGTGGTGAACCCGGCCCACCCCCATTGATTTTTGAGTTCATCGAAGGGATTTTCGGCATCGCCTCTTTCGCGGTAAAGGGCGACAAGGGCGGGCGTCTCGTAAGGCATCGTGGTCACCAAGACGATGTATTCGTAGGAGACGAGTTCCATGGGCAACTCGCCGCACTGGCTGAGTAGAGGAAGGGCGTTTTTTTCCTCCTCGGCGCCTCCGGTTTGGATGCGGCGTCGACCTACGATCACGCGGCGCTTGCAATTCCACCCCGTGAGTTGGAGTTCGCCTTCAATGCCCTCGAACCCCTGACCGCA
This sequence comes from Akkermansiaceae bacterium, assembly GCA_903837825.1. Lineage (GTDB taxonomy): Bacteria > Verrucomicrobiota > Verrucomicrobiia > Verrucomicrobiales > Akkermansiaceae > Luteolibacter. The sequence continues at coordinate 930 of CAILVZ010000287.1, forward strand.
ATACACCCAACCGCCTTTCTGCTCCAATGCGGCGATGAGGGTTTTGACTTTTGCAGTTTGGCGCAGCTTGAAGAGGTACGGGATGCCCCGAGCTTCGCATTCGGCCATGACGCCCTGGCTTCCGTAGTTGCAGTCCCCCCGGATGGCGTGGGGGCGTAAGGAGTGAGGCAGCGAGTCAATCAACTCCCACAATCCCGGCATACCGTGGGAGGCGGAGTTTTGGTTTCCAGGACGCACCTCGACATCCAAACACAGACGCAGTCGCGCGATCCAATAGGTGTGGTAGGAATGGCTCGGACGACCCGGCTTGTGCGGGTTGTATCCGACCTCGGCTCCTTCTTGGCGACCGAAGACTGTCTTCACTGTCGTGTCGATGTCCAGCATCCATGACTCGCTCAGCAAGCGCTCCCAAGTGGCGCGAAGGTGCTTGGCTTGCCAGTGGCGCGCCCCGATTTGATCGAGCTTCTTGAGGTTGCGCCGGGCGCTATCCTCGCTGACAACTTTGTGCATCCCCAACATCGGTGGGGTCACCGTGTCAAAGCGCAAAGCATTGACATGGGCATAGCGTGTATGACCACACAAAATGGAAAGAGCCAGCGAGCCAAGAACATCCTCATGACTGGGTGCATTGGGGCTTGTGAAACCGAAGGGGGCCTCGCTGCAAAAATCCTCCCACCGCCCTCCAGCATGGAGAAACTGGGCGAAGAAAACCAATTGCCCCAGTGGAGTCATTGGAGCCGAATCATCCCATTGGACATGATAACGACCGCCTTCGGTATCGACTGACATCAGTGACGGCTCCTTGCCAGTCGTTTTTTCCTGAAAAGGACTGCGAATTTTCTCCTCACCCTCAGGGTGAGCTGTCTCGGACAAGGGATTTGATTCCATTACACATGCCGCAAGCAACTTCCGCGCCTATTTCAGTTACTCAACTGCCGAATTTAGGATTAGCGGTTTCAGGCAGAAATCGGGGCGGCTTCGCCGCAAAGGGAGTCGGACGGCAGCGGCTTCCAGATCGTAGCCTCCGCCTCGGAGAGCGCGGTGTTCCTACCCTCGGGGAACAAGGGGGACTTCGCGCCTTGGTGCGTCAGTGCTTAGGCGCCTTCACTGTGCCAGCTTCCATATCGTCGCGACGGCGCTGGACGATTTTATTGCCGATTTCGACCACCATTTCCTCTAGGAGCAGTCGAAGGTGACTGCCGCTTCGAAAATCGGATGGCGCGATATTTTTGACCCGATCCGCATGGGTTGAGAGTTGGTAGCATTTTTTGAAGCTCACTCTCGTGGCATCATCTGGATTATAGACGGCGATCGCC